>NZ_JBEYFP010000258.1:0-7876 GCF_040634455.1 Kitasatospora sp. NPDC007106 | reverse complement strand
GAACTCGACCTCGCCGCACTCGTCCCGCTGGCCGCGGAACTGTCCGGGGCGACCGGGACCAGGGTCCGCGTCAACCCCAGTGCACGGATCGTGTCGGACACCGTCCGGTTCCTCCGCCCCGCGCCGGAGGAGGAACTGCTCAGCCTGCCGCTGACCGCGGCCCTACGGCACTGCCTGCGGGCCGCCGCCGACCGGCCGACCCTCGCCGAGCTGACCGCCCGACTCCCCGCGCCGCCGGACCGGGCCGCCGGATACCTGCACGCGCTGCTGGCCACCGGACTGCTGCTGGCCCGGCCCGATCTCGACGAGCACGGCCCCGACCCGCTCGGCCGGTTGGCACGGCGTGCGCCCGAGCTGACCCCCGTCCACGAAGCGCTGCGCGCCTACGCGCACGCCGACGGCACCGAGCGGGCCGCCCTCGGTGCGACGCTCTCCGAACGCCTCGTACCGCTGGGCGTCACCGGCAGACTCCGGGACGTGGTGACCGAGCAGTCGGTCATCCCCGGCGTGGTGGCCGAGGCCGGCCTGTCGTCCTGGCGGGCCGCCCTCGACGACCTGGCCCTCGCCTGCCGGCTGCTGGCCGTTTTCGACCACACGCTGCCGTTCAAGCTGGCGATCGCCTCGTTCGTCCGGGAGCGCTTCGGAACGCGGACACCGGTGCCTTTCGACCGGTTCTACACCGAACTGGTGCGCCACGGCGGTGAGGTGATGCGGCTGCACCCGGCGGCCGTCGCCTTCGCCCCGACCGGACCGACGGAGGTGCTGGCCGCCAGTGCGATCCCGGAGGTACGCCGACTGGTCGGCCTGATCGGCGAGGTCCGGCGCGCGCTGCCGGACCGGCGGCGGATCGAGCAGGTGCTGGACACGCTCCCGGCCTGGGTGCGCCCGGTGGGATCGGCCGCCGTCTACACCCAGTACGACGGCGGGCGGCTGGTCGTCAACGCGGTCAACTCCGGCTTCGGCCGCGGCCGGTCCCGGGTGCGCCGGCTCCTGGTCGCCGCCGGTGAGGACCCGCTGCCGGTCGCGGCGGTGCACCCGGGAGGGACGAGGTACGCCGAGTTCGCGCAGACCCCGGCCACCTCGCTCGACCAGCGCGAGTTCGCCCTGCCCGAGCGCCTCGACTACCCGCCGCCCGCCCGGCTGACCGTCGGCGTGGGGCGGGACGGTCTGCCCGTCCTGCTCGACGGGGACGAGGCCGTCCGCCCCGTCCACGGCGGGCTCTCCTACGAGCGGCAACTCCCACCGGTGATGGCCCTGTTGGTGGAGGCGTTCGGCGAGAGTCCGATCCTGCTCCGCCCCGACCAGCCGTTGCAGCACGATCCGGTCGCGGGGACGGGGCCGGGCCGCGTCCTGCACGCACCACGGCTCGACGTCGGACGCGTGGTGCTCCGGCGGGCCACCTGGGTGGCCCGGCCGGGCACCCTGCCGCGCCGCGCGGCCGGGCAGACCGACGCGGACTTCCTGCTCCTGCTGGCCGCCTGGCTGACCGAACACGGCATCCCGCCCCGGTTCTTCGTCTCCGTGCTGCGGCCACCCCGCGCAGGCCGTACGGGGCGTGCGGGTCGGCCAGTTCCAGGACGTCGACCGGCACGGCCGGCGCGTCCAGCAGGGTCGGCACCAGGTAGTCGGTGAAGGAGGGGTTGAGCACCCGCGCGGTCGCCGGATCGACCCGGACCTCCTCCATCAGCGCGATGCCGAGGCCCTGGACGGTGCCGCCCTGGATCTGGCCGGCCACCGAGAGCGGGTTGAGCGCCCGGCCGACGTCCTGGGCGCAGGCCAGTTCGACCACCTTGACCAGGCCGAGTTCCACGTCCACGTCGACCACCGCGCGGTGCGCGGCGAAGGAGTACTGGACGTGGCCGAAGCCCTGGCCGGTGACCGGGTCGAAGGGCTCGGTCGGCCGGTGGCGGAACTCGAGTTCGAGGTCGATCGGCTCCTCGCCCTCCAGCACCTCCGCCAGGGTGGCGAGGACCTCGCCGTCCCCGGTGACGACCTTGCCGCCGTCTAGCTGCAGCCCGGCGCCGCCCCAGGCCGGGCGGTCCCCGCCGAACCTGCGCCGGCCGGCCGCGAACACGTGCTCGCGGACGGCCCCGCAGGTGTTCTTCACCGCGCCGCCGGTCATGTAGGTCTGCCGGGAGGCGGAGGTGGAGCCGGCCGAGCCGACGGCGGTGTCGGCGGGGTGGACGGTGACCTGCTCGACGCCGAGCTCGGTGCGGGCGATCTGGGCGTGCACGGTGACGCCGCCCTGGCCGACCTCGGCCATCGCGGTGTGCACGGTGGCGACCGGCTCGCCGTCGATGACCTCCAGCCGGATCCGGGCGGTGGAGTAGTCGTCGAAGCCCTCGGAGAAGCCGACGTTCTTGATGCCGACGGCGTAGCCGACGCCGCGGACGATGCCCTCGCCGTGCGAGGTGTTGGACAGCCCGCCCGGCAGGTCGCGGACGTCCGGCTCCTCCGGGTCGAGCGGCGGCGGCAGCGGCAGGTCCCGGACCCGGCGCAGCAGTTCGGCGACCGGCGCGGGGGAGTCGACCCGCTGGCCGGTCGGCATCAGGTCGCCCTGGCGCATCGCGTTGATCCGGCGCAGCTCCACCGGGTCCATGCCGAGTTCGGCGGCGAGCTTGTCCATCTGCGCCTCGTAGGCGAAGCAGGCCTGCACCGCGCCGAAGCCGCGCATCGCGCCGCAGGGCGGGTTGTTGGTGTAGAGGCCGACGGCCTCGATCTCCACGTCGTCGACCCGGTAGGGCCCGATGCCGAGCGAGGCGGCGTTGCCGACGACGGCGGCGGTGGAGGAGGCGTAGGCGCCGCCGTCCAGCACGATCCGGCACCGGACGTGGGTCAACCTCCCGTCGCGGGTGGCGCCGTGCTCGTAGTGGAGCCTCGCCGGGTGGCGGTGGGCGTGCCCGAGGAAGGACTCCTCGCGGGAGTACACGATCTTGACGGGCCGGCCGGTGCGCAGCGCCAGCAGGCAGGCGTGGATCTGCATCGACAGGTCCTCGCGGCCGCCGAACGCACCGCCGACGCCGGCCAGCGTCAGGCGCACCTTCTCCTCCGGCAGGCCGAGGACGGGTGCGATCTGCCGCCGGTCCGAGTGCAGCCACTGGGTGGCCACGTACAGGTCGACGCCGCCGTCCCCGGCGGGCACCGCGAGGCCGGACTCCGGGCCGAGGAACGCCTGGTCCTGCATGCCGAACACGTAGTCGCCGGTCACCACGACGTCGGCCCGCCGGGCCGCCGCGGCCACGTCGCCGCGGACGATCGGCTGGCGGTGCAGGACGTTCGGGTGCGGGGCGCGCCGCGCATGGCGGTCGTCCCGGTCCGGGTGGAGGACGGCCGCGTCCGGTGCGAGGGCGGACGCCTCGTCCGTGACGACCGGGAGCTGCCGGTACTCGACCCTGATCAGCGCGGCGGCGCGCCGTGCGGTCTCCGGGTGGTCGGCGGCCACCAGGGCCACCGGCTCGCCGTGGTGGCGGACCACGCCGTCGGCGAGCACCGGGGTGTCGGCGATCTCCAGCCCGTACCGCTTCTGCGCGGCCGGCAGGTCGTCGTGGGTGAGGACGGCGTGCACACCCGGCAGCGCGAGCGCCGCGGAGACGTCCACGGACAGGATCCGGGCGTGCGCGTGCGGGCTGCGCAGGGCCTGCCCCCAGAGCATGTCCCGGTGCGACAGGTCGGAGGAGTAGGCGAAGGCACCGGTGACCTTCGGGGTGCCGTCGGGGCGGCGGACGGACTCGCCGATGCCGCCCCGGGCGGAGGAGGGGCCGGGACCGGCGGGGGAGGGGCCCGACGTCGTCGGTGTGCGGGTGTCCATGCCTCAGACCGCCTCCCGGCGCCGGGCGGCCGCCAGGCGGACCGCGTCCATGATCTTCTCGTAGCCGGTGCAGCGGCAGAGGTTGCCCGCGAGCGCCTCGCGGACGTCGGCGTCGCTCGGGTCCGCGTCGCGCTCCAGCAGCTCGTCGGCGGCCACCAGCAGGCCGGGCGTGCAGAAGCCGCACTGGACGGCCCCGGCGTCGAGGAAGGCCCGCTGGACGGCGGCCGGCCCGTCCGCCGTGGCCAGGCCCTCGACCGTGCGGACCTCGCGGTCCTGCGCCTGGCCGGCCGCGACCAGGCAGGCACAGACCGGGACGCCGTCCAGGCGCACCGTGCAGGAGCCGCACTCGCCCTGCTCGCAGGCGTTCTTGGAGCCCGGCAGGCCCATCCGCTCGCGCAGCACGTACAGCAGGCTCTCGCCCTCCCACACCCCGTCGGCCGTCCGCCGGACGCCGTTGACGGTGAAACCCACCCGCATCATGCGACTCCCTCCGCGTCCTTGCGGTACGCCTCCCAGGCCCACAGGAAGGTCCGGCGGGCCATCACCCCGACGGCGTGCCGGCGGTGGCCGGCGGTGCCGCGGACGTCGTCGATCGGACTGCAGGCACCGGCCGCGAGCGCCGCGAACCGCTTCGCCACCGAGGGCGGGACGGGCCCGCGGCTCTCCCACAGGCCGCCCTCCGCCAGGGCGTCCGCGAGGAACGCCTCGGCCTCCGCCGCCCGCCGCGGGGTCGGGGCGGCCGAGCCGATGCCGGTGCGCACCGTCCCGGTGCCGGGGTGCAGCGCGAGCCCGAAGGAGCAGACCGCGATGACCATCGCGTTGCGGGTGCCGACCTTGGAGAACTGCTGCGGGCCGGTCGCCCGCCCGATGTGCACCCGCCTGATCAGCTCGTCCGGCAGCAGCGCATTGCGCTTGACGCCCGTGTAGAACGCGTCGATCGGGATGCGGCGGGCGCCGCGCACCGACTCCACCTCGACCTCCGCCCCGGCGGCCAGCAGCGCCGGATGGGCGTCACCGGCCGGGGAGGCGGTGCCGAGGTTGCCGCCGACCCCGCCGCGGTTGCGGATCTGCGGCGAGGCGACGGCACGGGAGGCCAGCGCCAGGCCCGGCAGCTCCCGGCCCAGCTCCGCGACGATCCGGGCGTACGGCACGCCGGCGCCGAGCCGGACCTCCCGCTCGCCGACCTCCCACTCGGACAGTTCGCCGATCCGGCTCAGGTCCAGCAGGTGCCCGGGCCGGCGGCGGCCGAGGTTGATCTCCACCATCACGTCGGTGCCGCCCGCGAGCGGCACGGCCGCCGGGTGCTCGGCCTTGGCGGCGAGCGCCTCCTCCCAGCAGCCGGGGCGGATGAACTCCATGGGACTCCCTCTCGAATCGTTCCCGGACCGGGCGGACCGCCCGGGGGCGGCAGGCAGGCCCGGGTCAGCGGGGCAGGCCGGGGGCCGCCCCGGCGACCGGGACGGGCAGGTCGGGCAGGTCGGGCGAGAAGCAGCCGTCGAGGGCGTCCAGCGAGGGCACGTCCCTGATCAACGAGCGGTCCGCGGCGGTCATCATCCGCTCGCCCACCGCCAGGTCGAGCCAGGCCAGCAGACCGTCGAAGAACCCGCCGTGGTTGACGACGAACACCGGCTTGCTGTGCAGACCGAGCTTGGCCCAGGTGGCGATCTCCATCAGCTCGTCGGCCGTGCCGAGCCCGCCCGGCAGGACGACGAAGGCGTCCGACAGCTGGTACATCAGCGCCTTGCGCTCGTGCATGGTGGCGACCACCATCAGCTCCACGCCCGGCGGCTGACGCCCCTCCAGGCTCAGCAGGTGGTGCGGCACCACCCCGGTGACGTACGAGCCGGTGAGCAGCGCACCCTCGGCCACCGCACCCATCAGCCCCGTCCCGCCGCCGCCGTACACCAGGCCGACCCTGCGGCGGCCCAGCCAGCGGCCGGTCTCCCGGGCGAGGTCGAGGTACTCCTGCCTGGCCGGCCGCGCGCCGCAGAACACGCCCACCCTCCGGAAGCCGGTCATCGTGCCTCCGAGTGGACGGGAACGGCGTGCGAACGCGAGGACTCCAGCTCCACCAGCAGGTCGAGCAGCACCTGGGCGCCCAGGATCAGGTCGTCCTTCGGGGTCTGCTCCACCGGCGAGTGGCTGATGCCGGCCGTGCTGGGGACGAAGATCATGCCGGTGGGCACCCGGGAGCTCAGCGCGGAGGCGTCGTGCCCCGCGTAGCTCATCAGGCGGGCCGCCGTCGGGTCGTGCCGCACGCACACCTCGTGGATGCGGTCGACGTAGCCGTCCTCGAAGCGCACCACGGGCTTGTGCGACAGCTGGGACACCTCCACCGAGCAGCCCTGCTCGGTGCCGATCCGGCGGACGAGCGCGCGGGTGCGCTCGACCGCCCGCAGCAGCGACAGCTCCGACTCGGCCCGGAACTCCACCGTCAGGTGCGCCTCCCCGGGCACCACGTTCGGCGCCCCGGGGTACAGCTGCATCGCGCCGACGTTGACCACCATCGACTCGTCGACCTCGTTCGCGGTCTCCCACAGGTGCGCCGCGATCTTCGCCACGGCGCGGCCCGCGTCGGCGCGGACGTTCATCGGCGTCGTCCCGGCGTGGTTGGCCTGCCCCCGGACGACCACCAGGTACCGGTCGATCCCGACGATGCCCTCCACCGCCGCCAGCGTGCTGCGCCGGCTCTCCAGCCGGGGGCCCTGCTCGACGTGGAGTTCGACGAACCCGGTGATCTCGTCGATGTGCCCGGACTCCACCAGCGTGCCGGAGCCGACCAGTCCGCCGTTGGACGTCGGCAGGACGCCCTCCTCGTCCCAGAAGCCGACCGTCTCGACCGCGGCGGCCGCCGGATGGCCGGCCTCGTGCAGGGTGCGCAGCACCTCGACGGCCGCGATGGCGCCGTACGCGCCGTCCAGCCGGCCGCCGACCGGCACCGTGTCGGTGTGCGAGCCGGTCAGCAGCCACGGGCCGCGCGATCCGGGCTGGCGCCCGAACACGTTGCCGACCTCGTCCGTCCAGGCGTGCAGCCCGGCGGCGGTGATCCGGTCGGCCAGCCAGACCCGGGAGGCCAGGTCGGCGGGCGACCCCGCGACCCGGTCCACCCCGCCGTCCTCCCGCCCGCCGAAGGTGGCGAGCATGTCCAGGTCGTCGAGGAGTCGACGCCCGGAGATCTTCGGTGAGTTCACGACACTGGCTCCCATCAGCTCAGCACGTTGCCGTCGCCCGGCCGCAGGCCGCGGGTCCGCCGGTGGTCGATGTGGACGAACGCCCGCTGCAGCCAGCGGTCCCGGCCGTCGTAGCGCGGCACGAAGGCCGACCGGCCGTGCAGGGTCACCCGGTTGTCCACCACCACCAGGTCGCCCGCGCCGAGGACGAGGTCCGTCTGCACGGCCTCGACGGCCCGCCGCAGCCCGGCCAGCGCCGTGGCGGCCCCGGCGTCCAGCGGATGGGTGTTGGCGAAGTCGACGCGGACGTCCGGGTCCTCCTCCGCGCCGCTCAGCACGGCGTGCACCGGGTCCCGGCCGGCCGCGAAGGACGGCGGCGGGGTGGAGCGGAAGCGGGGCTCGGCGAGGACGCGCCGGTGCTCAGGCCCGACCAGCGGCAGGGCCTGGCGGATCGAGGCGACCCGCAGCCCGGCCCGGTCGTCGTGGTCGTTGCGCAGGCACAGCAGCGACACGAAGTCCGGCCGGTGGTCCAGGTGCACGTTCTCCACGTGCATCTGGAGCGGCTGGGAGCCCGCGTTGCTCTGCTCGAACTCCTGGCCGGGGACGGGCACCACGTTCTGCAGCAGCGCCCCCGACTTCTCCTGCCGGAAGGCGACGATCTCGCCGAGCTGCATCACGCACAGCGCCAGCAGGGTGGCCGAGGCGGTCGCGTTGCGCTCGACCGAGCCGGCCTCGACCGGCGTCGGCCCTTCGGGCCTGACCGGCAGTCCGGCGATCCGCAGGCAGCCGTTGGGCCCCGGGTCGCTGCGGAAGCGGCGCAACTCCTCCAGCACGCGGGCCGGTGTACCGGTCGGTGTAGTGGGCCAGGTACTCGGCGAGCTCCGGCGCGGCCGGCGCC
>NZ_JBEYFP010000257.1:0-7890 GCF_040634455.1 Kitasatospora sp. NPDC007106 | reverse complement strand
CCCCCGTCACGCCCTCGGCCCGTGTCGGTGCAGGGTCGGCGTCCGGTGCTGCCGGCCGATCGCCGGGACTCCTCTGGCAGGCCCGGCAGGGGACGTAGGCCCTGCCGTCGGGCGTGGACACGGTTCCCCACCCCTCGCAGATCCGGCACGCCCGTGCGCGTTCGAGGTCGACCGCGGGCAGGGGGCCGTCGGCAGTGCTCATGGGCTGGCTCCCTCGTGCGGCCGGACCGGCGCCCGCGCCACCGCGCGCAGCTCGCCGGTGGGTGGCGCCATGAGGTCCAGGATCTATCAACATGAAGAATTCATCAACTCAACATGTCATGCATTGCTGCCGAGGCAACGCCTCCCCGGCAGGAATCGATCGCTTACGGTCAATTCGGCGAGCGAGGCCGCCCGATTTCCTAGGCTCACCCGACAGAAGCGGACAACAGCGCGCCGGGACGCCTCCCTGCGCCCGAACGGTCGGAGGAACACATGGCCGGGATCGAGACCTCGCTCAAGGAAGCGATGACCATCGAGGGCGCCATCGGGGCCGCCCTGGGCGACTACACCAGCGGCATGGCGCTCGGGACGGCCGGCCCGACCGAGACCCTGTCGGTCGCGGCCGCCGCCACGACCGACATCCTGCGCGCCGAACTGCGCGCCCTGGGCCTGGCGGGCCAGGGCGACCAGAAGCTGGAGGACATCCTCATCAGCCTGACCGGCCAGTACCACCTGATCCGGCCGCTCACCCGCCACCCCGGGCTGTTCCTCTACCTGATGCTCGACCGCAGTCGGTCCAACCTGGCCATGGCCCGCCACCAAGCCCGCCGCATCGAGGCCGACCTCGAGCTCTGACGTCCCCTCCACCAGTCCCCCCGCAAGAGCACGTCGGCGTCCGGGGCCGGGGCGGCAGCTGCGCGGACGGCGCCCGGGTCAGGCCGAGGCGCCGGGTTCGTCCCCCGAGCCGCCGGACGGCTGCGAGGACGGCCTCGACCGCTCCGGGTGTCCCCGCCGGGGCTGAGAGGGTTGCGCAGGGCCAGCCGGTCCAGCCCCTGGCGCGCTGCGTCGCCGGCAGTGCGTCCAGGGCGGGGATCCGGGGCAGCCGCTCGGCGAAATGCGGGCCGCGCCCACGACGCCGAGGCGGTGGGTGATCGATCCGAAGCAGGGGGCGAGTTCCGCCTCCTTCGGGCCGTCGAGGAGGGACGGTGTCCACACCTGCACCTGCCGGACGCCCGTGGCCCGGTACCTGGCGGACATGCTCGGGTGGGCAGCACGGCGGCGAGCGGCGTCAGCCCGGGTGCGAGGCGGGCGTCGATCGCGGCGCATGCCGGCCGGACCCGACACCAGCACTCGTAGCACTCTCGAGCCCGTCCCGAGCCCCCGGTTCCCCAGCTCCGCTCGCACCAGAGGTGACGCTCCGTCGGCAGACTGTCCGCGCCGTCTGCCAAGATCACCGCATGGACGAACGCGTGGATGAGCTGCTGGATCCCGAGAACACCTGGGTCCAGCGGATACGGGTCCGGTTGGCGGCGCTTTCACCCGAGCTGACCGAACTGGTGCTGCACCTCGCGGCGAGTGGTGAGTTCTGGGACTGGCGGGGCAGGACCAACGGCGCCTGGAAGCGCCGGACCAAAGCACTGCTCAAGGCCGACGGGGCGCCGGAGCTGGTCCGCGAGGCCGTCGCGGCGCTCGCCGAGGGCGGCTCGCTGCACAACCGCACCGACCCGAACATCGAGTACGACTGGCTGCGGCCCTCCCCCACCCGTCACCTCGCCAACGGGTTCGTGCTGGCCTGCGGCTTGCTCGGTGGCAAGGGTGCCGATCCGGCGGCCACCGATGCCCTGGTCGAGGTCCTGCTGACCGTCGCCCGGAAGAACGCCTCCGTGCTGGACGGCTACTTCGTGCGCGACGACGACCTCTCCGGCGCGGTCTTCACCGCTCTCGGCGATCTCGCCGCCATGGACGCGCTGTGGACCCTGCACCGCGAGGTCCAGCCCGGCGCCCACTGCCACCTCGTCCTCGTCAGGGTGGTCAAGAAGACGGCGACACGTCAGGGACTCCTGCCGGAGCAGCTGGCCGAACGGACCGTACCCACCTGCGGACTGGGCCCCGATCGGACGGTCCGGCTCGGTCCGCCGGCCTGCGGCGCGCCATGGGTGAACCTCTCCTATCAGTCTGTCGTCACCCTCGAGAGCAGCGGCGAGGTGACCGTCGACTGGATCCACACCGACGGAAGCGCTGTCCGCACCCGGTCCCCCTTCCGCTCCCCGAAGGGCTTCAAGGCCCGCCACGGTGACGAGCAGGTCCACATGACGCGGTGGCTCGCCCAGCACGTCGAGTCCACGCTGAGCGCCGAACGCACCCGACTCCGCGCCCTGCTGCCCCTGGACCGGACCTGGCCGTACGCCGAGTGGGCCCGCCACTACCGGGACCACCCCGTCACCGGTCTGCTCACCCGCACCCTGATCTGGGAGCACCACAACCCCGACGGCACCTGGACCGCCGGGCTGCCTGCCGCGGACCACGGCCTCCACACCCCGGCCGGCCCCTCCACCGGGGCCCATGACGACACCCTCGTACGGCTCTGGCGGGCCGACCGCGCTCCCGCCGCCCAGCAGCAGGCCCTGGCCGAGTTGTTGGAGAGCCGTGGAGTCGAGCCGTTGGTGCCGCAGTTCGCCGGCTGCTGAGTGCCGGCCGGGGCCGACGAAGCCGGGCACCTGACCCCCGATTGCCGCCCGTCCGGGAGATCGGTCCACGCAGGTTGCCGAGCCTGGCCTGGACATCGGGGGTAGCAGCGGCCCCGAACCCATCAGCGGATCTGCCGGAATCGGGAGCGTCGGATGCCGCTGCTGGTGCGGCACCCCCGGCCGCGGGGGGCAGTAGGGCCCCCCGGGCCGCCACGCCCCGTGCGGAGGATGCCCGTGCCTGTCACACTGCCGTTCTGCCCCTGGACACGGAACTTCGGCTTGCACATCACCGCACCTGTGGTCTCCAGGTCGGCAACAGCGTGATCCTCTCGCCGTTGCCGCTGCCGTGCTCTCGCTCGGCCTTCCGTCGGGCCCGCTGCCGCGGAGCCGACGCGAGGCAGGACTCAGCCCGCGCCCACCGCCACCCCCGCACCGCCCTCCTGTGGACTGGGGCCGCAGCCGAACGAGATGGTGCCGCGCGAGGAGTCGGGGAAGGTGAACCGCTGCACCGTCACCGTGCGGGTGCCCAGACTCGAGGTGCCCTCACGCGCCGGCACGATCCCGTGGTCAGTGCGGAGGCAGAGCGCGGGCGGTACGGCAGCGAACGTTCGTGCCGCGGCGACCTCCACCACGAGGGAGGATCCGGAGGCGTAGCTGTCGAGTACGGCTGCGGAGAATCCGTTGGCATCGAGGGTCCCCCCGATGCGCATGGCTGCTGTGCCCAGTGCGACCGGCCGGGTGTGCGCGGGGTCGCAGGCGCTGGAGTACTCGTAGCGGCCGGGGAAGATCACGGGGATGGACATGTGTCCGGGATAGAGGCCGGTGCCCAGGGGGGTGAGCGAGTATGCCATGTCGAACGGGCGCACGGTGTAGGTGCGGGACCCGTCGTGGACGAGCACGCAGGAGCCCTCGCTCATCCAGGCGCCCGGGAACTCGCGGTCGGTCTGGAACTGCAACCGCCGCCTGTAGGGGTCGGACTCCGTCCCTACACCGGTGGCGAGCACGGTGTCGTTCGCGCTGCCTTCCCCGGCGGGCACCGGGATCGCACCTCCGGTCGTGGCGGAGCCGAAGTCCGCGGCGTCGAAGACCGGCCTGCTCGGGGCCGTGGTCTCCAGGGCGTGCAGCTCGGGTGTCCGCGTCGGCCACCAGCGGAGCGCGGCCGCGAAGGAGCCTGCCGCAACCACGCACGCCGCCACCGTGAGGAGCACAACCTGCCGCCCGCTGCGCCGGGCGCGCCGCGGGTCCGCGGTCCGGCGGCGGACTCGGTCCGGCAGGCCGGGCCGGGTCGCCGGGGCCGTCGGCGGGTGCAGATCGGCACGCGCTTCCCATATCCGGTGGGTCCTGCTGGTCGTGGTGACTCGTCCCGGTGCCGATGCGGTCTCGGCGTCGTGGTCGACCGGCATCCGGGGTGCCGTCCGCGGTTCCGGCCACGACGCGAGTGGTGCCTGCCAGCCGCCCCTCGCAGGCCCTTCCAGGACTGCGCTGAGCATCTCGGCGGCCTGTTCCGCGCTCGCCCGCCGATGCGGATCCTTGACGAGGAGTGCGTCCAATGCCGCCGCGAGCCGCCCGGCCCGGACGGGTCGGCGGTGGGGTCGGTGGCAGATGGCATGCGTCAGAACGGGAAGGCTGTCGGCGGAGAATGGCGGCACGCCCTCGACCGCGTGATACAGGGTCACACCCAGCGACCACAGGTCGACTGCAGGCGAAGGGTGGCGCTCGTCCAACTGCTCGGGCGCCATGTACCGGGCGGTGCCGACGGGAGCGCCGCAGCCCGTCAACTCGCCCGGGACATGGGTGAGGTAGGCGATGCCGAAGTCGGTGAGGACGGCGCGGTCTCCGGCCAGCAGGACGTTGCCGGGCTTGACGTCGCGGTGGACGATCCCGGCACGGTGCGCAGCGCCCAGCGCGCCCAGCAGGGCCAGACCGATGCGGGCAACCCGGTCCACCGGCAGCGTCCCGTGCTCGCCGAGCTCGGCCGCCAGGGAACGGCCATCGATGTACTCCATCACGAGGAGAGGAGAGCCGTGGTGCACCACCAGGCCCAACCCGGCCACGATCGAGGGGTGGCGCAGGGATGTGAGCGCCTCCGCCTCGCGCATGAACCGCTGGAGTTCCACGGCCGACTCGCCGCCCCGCGCTGTCGGAGCAGATATCTCCTTGAGCGCGACCTCACGGCCGGACTGCTCGAGGTCGCGGGCGAGGATCACCCGGCCCATGCCGCCCTTCGCGATTTCCCGGACCAACTCGTAGCGTCCAGCGACCAATTCATGTGCATGCCCCACGCCGCGCCACTCTAGCGCTCCCGCCTCCGGCGCTGTCCGTTTTGCACCCGCAGCCTCGCTCGGATCAGCGTCTGGTGTTCGCACCGCCCCCGCAGGCAGGCCCGGGGGCGCCCCGTCGCACCGTGCCAGGTGGGAACCTCGGTGCTCGGGCCGGCTTCCCGGGCTGCGCTGGGGACCGGCCGTGTGCCAGGCCCGCCCACGCCCCATCCGCAACCCGACCCGATGGGACTCAAGGACGACGGCCGGGCGTGCGGATGCGCCCACAGGCGGAGGATCGGTTGGTCCTGTCGGTCGATGGCGGGCGGGAAGGGGCGCCGTATCGTCGGAGTCATGAGCCGAGGACTGCATCTGGCCACCTATCTGCTGGCCTTCGACACCCGCGCCCAGAGCTTGCAGGACCGCACGCGCGCCGGGTTCCTGCTGCGCGCCGCCGCTCTGGCCGAGCTCTCCCACCGGGGTGCCGCGGCCGAGGACGGGACGGGCCGGGTGCAGGTCGTGGACGCCGGCCCCACGGGGGACCGCGTCCTGGACGCGCTGCTCGCCGAACTGGCCGACCGCCCCCGCACCTGGAAGTCGTGGATCAAGCGCAGCCGCGACGACACCCTCGAGGCCGTCGAGGAGCGCCTCGCGGTGCTCGGCATCATGACGATGGCCGACCGCGACCCGTACGGCCCGGTCGCACCGCACCGCACGGTGACGATGGACGACCCGCGTGAAGCCCTGGACCTCCAGGTCCGGGTGGCCGAGCTCGTCCGCGGCGGCGCCCCGGTCGCCGAAGCGCCGTACGCCGACGCGGTCCTCGCGGCCCTGGCCGCCCACGGACACCTGAAGCTGGTCCTCACCCGCCACGACCGCAAGGCCAACGCCGGGCGGATCACCGCACTCACCGACCGGCTCGCCGACCGGACCCCGGGCCTGGCCCGGGCGGTGAGCGGGCTGAACCTGACCATGGTCGCCGCCCAGGGCGGGATGGGCGGCAGCTGAGGGCCGTCGGACCGGTTCCGACGGAAGGCAGCGGGTTCCTGGAGGACTGTCCGTGGCGCTCCTTCGAGACCGCCTGCTGGAAGACCGATAGCGGGGCACTCAAGTCCCGGCGCGCTCGCCCGAGCCCCACTGCGCGGCGCCAAGGGGAACGGGGACGGCCGGGAGGAGGCGGCCACCGGTCCACGGTGCTGGCGCCCTGACGCAGCGGCAGCGTGGCCGGCGGTGCGAGCAGGCCGGCAGCCGGCGCCGGCGTGAACCGAACCTGCCCGGCATGGGCGAGGACGACCGGCGCCACTCCGGGGGGTGTGCGGGGTGCCGGTCGGTGCTGGCAGTCTTGCCCGGTGCTGATCGACGGATATGACGATGCCCCGCTGGTGGCCGGGGAGGAACTGCTCTCGCACCCGGGTTTCTGGGCCGCGTACCTGCTGTGGATGTGCGAGTCGGACGACGCGGACGCCGAACCGGGCGCGGAGTGGTTCGGAGCCGACGAGGCCGATGTCGACGCCGTGTACGAGACGCTGCTGGACGCGGAGCGCTGGCCGGCGTTCCGGGTGCCGTTCGGGGGCGGGCACACCGCGGTGGTGGTGAGCCGGAACCTCCCGGACGACGGTGGGACGGAGTACTTCGTCACCCATCCCGACTGGCGGCGGCACGGCCACCTCGCCACCGTCGACGGCCACCAGGCGGGCCCCGGGCTCTCCTGGCCGGAGCTGACCCACATCGCCGACACCGCCGACCGTACGGCGCCGGGTGTCCACGACCGCCACGCCCGGCTGCTGCTCCTGCTGCCCGCCCTCGGCGACGACAACGCGCCCGGGGACGCGGCAGAGGTGATCGCCGAGGCGCTGGTCCGGATCGGGGCTCCGGCCGAGGAAGCTCCGCGGGTGGCGGCGCTTCTCCTGGACCATCCGCTGTGGGACGCGGCTCACTGGTCGCCGCCCGGCCGTTCGCCGCTCAGCGGCGGCGGGGCGCAGCCGTGCGACGGCATCCTGCAGTGCGACGGCCCGTACAGCCCGCGCTCGGGCGTGCAGCTTGCCCAGGGCATCACTGTGGAGCAGTCCGAACGGCTCGCCCTCGCGCTCGGTACCCGGCCCGCCTGACGTCCTGAACCGACCCACGGTCGGTGGCAGGCGGCCCGGGCACCTCCGGGCCACCCGGACCGCCCGGGCCGCACGGGACGGGTCCGGCGCCCGCGGCGGTCGACGCCCTGGAGCGGCGCTCCCGCCCGTACGCCGCCCCGGCGGCGGGCACCGCCAACCACCCAATAGTCCGAAATTGCCCAAATGCCCCTAATGGGGCGGATGTATTTGTGAGATACGCCGCCTTCGGCGCTATTTGCCGGATAAGCCTGGACTCCGGCGCCGCCGGGAGGATAGAAATCCCCAACCCCAGTCGGTCAGTGCACCGACGAACATCCACAGGGGACCTGCACGGCGCCGGTCCGCGACCGCCGCCAAGGCCGTCCGCCCGGTACGCCCTGCACGCCCACCACCCCGACCCTCCTGCCGAGGTGACACCGTGACAGCGATCAACGACCCTCCGCTCGCCGAACCGTCCCGTGCCGCCGGACGGTCCCGGCCTCCGCTGTGCCGGCCGCCAAGGCCCTGCACGGTGGTCGCGACCGCCGCCTAGTCGCGGCCCCGGCCCACGCGCCGGGCCTTTCCGACCAGAGCTCTCCCGATCGTCACCGCCACAACGCCGGGCCCACGGCCGTCCGCCCCTCCCAGCGGACCCGGCCCCTGCCCGTGCGTCCCTCGCCGGCCCGTCCGTCGCGCCGGCTGCCCCATCGAGGCCGTCTGCCGTCCGCCGTCCCCCACGGCCACCGGCACCACGCGGCCGCCCCCTCTCCCCGGCGTCCACCACTCTCCCGGCGCCCCTCGATCGCCCCGGTGCGCACCTGCCGTGCCCGCCGGGCAGCCCGTGCTGCCCGCACAGGTCTCCCCCGGCCTTCCGTG
>NZ_JBEYFP010000256.1:0-7898 GCF_040634455.1 Kitasatospora sp. NPDC007106 | reverse complement strand
CAGCGGGCGGTCGCCCCGGCGGGGGCGCTCTGCTGCAGGGTGTCGGTCATCGTGCTGTCCTTCCTCGTCCCGTCCGTGCTCGCTCGGTGCCCGGGTCGGTGCCCGGTCGGTGGTCAGTCCGCCACGACGCGCACGGCGCCGGGCACGTACTCGCGCTGCCGCACCACCCGGTACCAGCCCTTGGGCAGTGGGATCACCGCGTGCTCCTCGTGCACCACCCGGCCGCCCTCGGGCAGGTGCAGCCAGGCGGTGCCGAACGGCCCGGCCTCCCGCCGCAGCGTGCCCGGCCCGACCACCGCGTGGGCGTGCCCGGTGACCTCGCCGAGCGCCAGCACCAGCCGGCCGCGGGCGTCCCGCGGCAGCGACGGCAGGTCGGCCACCACGCGCGGCACCGCCGCCTCCCCCACCGGCACGATCAGCACGTCACCCTGGCGGTACATGTGGCACTCCCCGGCTCCGGGCCGACGGGGTGCCGGCCGCAACGAGGGGAAAGCTAGGGCCCGGCTCTGACAGCGCGTCGGCGCGCGGCCCCTCGCGCCGGGGTGTCGGCGCGGCCTGGTAGACAGAACCCGGCCGACCGGACGTCCCCAGGAGCAGCGCATGGCGATCAGCAAGCACATCGAGGAGTTCGGCGGGCTGCCCGTCGTGGACGTCCTGGCCGCCCTGGAGGACGGCCGCGAGCTGCCCGCCGCCGACGCCGCCGCCTGGCGGATCGCCCTGGAGTACGACGACGAGAAGACCTTCGCCGAGGCCTGGCAGCGCTTCCTCGGCGCCGTCGACACCGGGCGGGTCACCACCGTCGTGATCGGCAACTGGTCGCAGGAGGAGCCGGAGCCGCTCGCCGGCCCGCTCGCCGAGATCACCGGTGCCGCGGGCCGGCTGCCCGCGCTGCGCGCCCTGTTCGTCGGTGACATCACCTTCGAGGAGTGCGAGATCTCCTGGCTGCAGATGTGCGACGTCACCCCGCTGTTCACGTCCTTCCCGCGGCTGGAGGAGCTGGTCGTGCGCGGTACCGGCCAGGACTGGGAGGGCAACGGCGGACTGGAGCTCACCCCGCTGCGGCACGAGCACCTGCGCCGGCTGCGGCTGGAGGCCGGCGGCCTGCCCGGCAGCGTCCTGCGGTCCGTCGCCGCCTGCGACTTCCCCGCGCTGGAGAGCCTGGAGCTCTGGCTCGGCGTCGAGATGTATGGCGGCGACTGGACGCTGGACGACCTCGCGCCCTTCCTCGCCGGCACCCGGCTGCCGGCGCTGCGCCGGCTCGGCCTGCAGAACACCACCCGGCAGGACGAGGTCTGCGCCCGCGCCGCGCAGGCCCCGGTGGTGGCCCGCCTGGAGCACCTCGCGCTCTCCATGGGCGCGCTCACCGACGAGGGCGCCGCCGCCCTGCTGGAGGGGCAGCCGCTCACCCACCTCGCCTCCCTCGACCTGCACCACCACTACCTCACCACGGAGATGCAGCAGCGGCTGCACGAGGCCCTGCCGGACGTGGCGATCGACCTCTCCGACGCCCAGAAGTGGGACGACAACTGGCGCTACGTCGCCGTCTCCGAGTGACCCGGACAGGCAGGAACCTCCGATGAGCAGGACCTTCCACGGGCTTCCCGTGTGCAACGTGTTGACCGCCCTGGACGCGGGCGAGGAGCTGCCCGCCGCCGGGGCGGCCGCCTGGCGGATCGGCCTCGGCTACCGGTACGACGGCAAGACGGAGTTCGCGGAGGCCTGGCAGCGCTTCCTGGACGCGGTCGACACCACGCGGGTGCGCGCACTCGTCATGGGCGCCTGGTGGGCCGGCGACTACGACGACCTGGCCGGCCCGCTCGCCCTGATCGTCGACAGCGCCGACCGGCTGCCCGCGCTGGAGGCGCTGTTCGTCGGCGACGTCCGCTCCGAGGAGTGCGAGATCTCCTGGCTGGAGATGTGCGACATCACCCCGCTGTTCGCGTCCTTCCCCCGGCTGACCGACCTCGCCGTGCGCGGCGGCAACGGCCTGCGACTGCGGCCCGTCCGCCACGAGCGCCTCCGGTCGCTGGCCTTCGAGTCCGGCGGCCTGCCGGCCCGGGTGGTCCGCGCCCTGGGCGAGTGCGACCTCCCCGCGCTGGAGGAGCTCGACCTGTGGCTCGGCGTCGACGAGTACGGCGGCGACCACACCCTGGAGGACCTGGCGCCGCTGCTCACCGCCACCCGGCTGCCCGCGCTGCGCAGCCTCGGCCTGCAGAACAGCGAGTACCAGGACGACATCGCCGCCGCCGTCGCGCAGGCCCCGGTCGTGGCCCGGCTGGAGCACCTGGCCCTCGGCATGGGCGTGCTGACGGACGAGGGCGCCGCCGCCCTGCTGGAGGGGCAGCCGCTCACCCACCTCACCTCCCTCGACCTGCACCACCACTACCTCTCCGAGGAGATGCAGCAGCGGGTCGCCGAGGCGCTGGCCGGTGTCGACGTCGACCTGTCCGAGGCGGAGGACGAGGAGGACGAGGAGGACCGCTACGTGGCGGTCTCCGAGTAGCCCATGACCGATCGGCTCACCGTCCTCGGCAACCCGGGCCACCGCCGCGTCGCGCTGTTCGCGGCGGCGGCGCGGGCCGCCGGGCTGCCCGAACCCGCCGTACTGCCCTGGCTGGACGTGCTGCGCGGCGGGTACGCGCTGCCGCCCGGCACCGTCCTGCGGATCGACTCCCCCGGCGAGGACACGGCGGTCGACGCGCTGCTGCGCGGGCCGGTGCTCGGCGCCGGGTACGCGCCGACCCGGGTCGAGGGCGGCGCCGCCTGGTACGCCGGGGTGTGCGCGGCGCTGCACGGCCTCGCGGCGCGGCCCGGGGTGCGGCTGCTCGGCGACCCGGCGGAGATCGCGGTGATGTTCGACAAGCGGTCCGCGCACCGGCGGCTCGCGGCGGCCGGCGTGCCGGTGCCGCCCGCGCTCGACGGGCCGCCGCCGCGGGGCTGGGCGGAGCTGGCGGACCGGCTGGCGGCGGCCCGGATGCGCCGGGTGTTCCTGAAGCCGGTGCACGGCTCCTCGGCCTCCGGCGTGGTGGCCCTGGAGTTCGGGCCGCGCGGCCAGGTCCAGGCCACCACCTCCGCCGAGCTCGCCCCGGACGGCCTGCACAACTCGCTGCGGGTCCGCCGCTACCGCACCCCGGCGGAGGTCTCCGCCCTGGTCGACGCGCTCGCGCCGGACGGCCTGCACGTCGAGCAGTGGGTGCCGAAGGCCTCCCAGGGCGGCCGCTCCGCCGACCTGCGGGTGGTCGTCGTCGCCGGCCGGGCCACCCACGCGGTGGTGCGCACCAGCACCCGCCCGATGACCAACCTGCACCTGGGCGGCGCCCGCGGCGACCTGGCGCTCGCCCGGGAGGCCGCCGGCCCGGCCTGGTCCCGGCTGCTGGAGACGGCGGAGCGGGCCGCGGCCTGCTTCCCGAACTCCCCCATGGTCGGCGTGGACGTCCTGCCGACCGCCGGCTGGCGGGGCGCCGTGGTCGGCGAGGTGAACGCCTTCGGCGACCTGCTGCCCGGCCTCACCGGCCTGCCCGGCGGCCCCGCCGAGGGCCTGGACACCTACGGCGCCCAGATCGCCGCACTGCTGCACACCGGCCCCCACCGGGCGCCCGGTCGCACCACCCGGACGGAACCGCCCCGATGAACCATCACATACCCGACATGAACGACGTGATCGGCAGCCACGACCTGTTGCTGGTCACCCTGGACACGCTGCGCCTGGACGTCGCGCAGGAGCTGGCCGCGGCCGGCCGCATCCCGCACCTGGCGGCGCACCTGCCCGGCGGCCGGTGGGAGGAGCGGCACACCCCCGGCAGCTTCACCTACGCGGCGCACCAGGCGATCCTGGCCGGGTTCCTGCCGACCCCGGCGAGCCCGGACGGCCCGCACCCGCGGCTGTTCGCGGCCCGCTTCGCCGGCTCGGAGACGACCGAGCCGCGCACCTGGGTGTTCGACACCCCCGACCTGCCCTCGGCGCTGGCCGCCGCCGGGTACCGGACGGTCTGCATCGGCGGGGTCGGCTTCTTCAACAAGCAGGGCCCGCTCGGGTCGGTGCTGCCCGGACTGTTCCAGGAGTCCCACTGGGCACCGGAGATGGGCGTGCCCTCCCCCACCTCCTTCGAGGCGCAGGTCGCCCGCGCCGAGCAGGTC
The DNA here is from genome assembly GCF_040634455.1 of Kitasatospora sp. NPDC007106. Lineage (NCBI taxonomy): Bacteria > Bacillati > Actinomycetota > Actinomycetes > Kitasatosporales > Streptomycetaceae > Kitasatospora > Kitasatospora sp. NPDC007106. Next base: position 3,761 of record NZ_JBEYFP010000256.1, on the reverse strand, counting down.
TGCGCCGAACAGCCGGACGGGCAGCCGCTGTTCCTCTTCGTCAACGTCTCCGCCCTGCACCAGCCGAACTGGTTCCACCTGCCCGGCGCGACCCGCGAGCACGGCGACACCCGGGAGAGCCACGCCGCCGCGCTGGAGTACGTGGACGCGCACATCGGCCGGCTGTTCGCGGCGACGAGCCGGCGCCGTCCCTGCTTCGCGATCGTCTGCTCCGACCACGGCACCTGCTACGGCGAGGACGGCTACACCGGCCACCGGCTGGGCCACCCGGTCGTCTGGACGGTCCCCTACGCGCACTTCGTGCTGCCCGCCGCCGAGGAGACCGGACGATGACCACGATGACGACCGACTCCCCGTACCGGGCGTACGTCTACGCCTACCCGCACAAGACCGCGTACCGGCCGCTGCCGGGGCGGCCGCCGCTGCGCGAGCTCTGGGCGGGCGAGCCGCAGCACGCGCTCTCGCTCTACCTGCACGTCCCGTTCTGCGAGGTCCGCTGCGGCTTCTGCAACCTGTTCACCCGGATCGGCAGCCCCGAGGGGCTGACCACGGCCTACCTGGACGCGCTGGAGCGGCAGGCGTCGGCGGTGCGGGAGGCGCTGGACGCGGACGCCCGGTTCGCGCTGGCGGCCTTCGGCGGCGGCACGCCCACCTATCTGACCGCGGCCGAGCTGGAGCGGCTCTGCGACATCGCCGAGCAGCGGATGGGCGCCGACCTGCGGGCCGTCCCGCTCTCGGTGGAGGCCTCCCCCGACACCGCGACGGCCGACCGGCTCGCCGTCCTCGCCGAGCGCGGCACCACCCGGCTCAGCCTCGGCGTGCAGTCCTTCCTCGACGAGGAGGCCCGCTCGGCCGTCCGCCCGCAGAAGCGCGCGGCGGTGGAGGCGGCGCTCGGCCGCGTCCGGGCGGCGGGCATCCCGGTGCTCAACATCGACCTGATCTACGGCATCGACGGCCAGACCGAGAAGAGCTGGCTCGCCTCGCTGGACGCCGCGCTCGCCTGGCAGCCGGAGGAGCTGTACCTCTACCCGCTGTACGTGCGGCCGCTGACCGGTCTCGGCCGGCGCACCGCCGACGGCCCCACCCCTGAGTGGGACGCCCAGCGGCTCGCGCTCTACCGGACCGGCCGGGACCACCTGCTGGCATCCGGCTACGAGCAGGTGTCGATGCGGATGTTCCGCCGGACGGGCGCGGCCACCGCGAGCGCCGGCGAGTACGCCTGCCAGACCGACGGCATGGTCGGCCTCGGCTGCGGCGCCCGCTCGTACACCTCGTCCCTGCACTACTCCTTCGACTACGCGGTGGACGCCCGCGAGGTGCGCGGCATCATCGACGACTACGTCGCCGCCGAGGACTTCACCCGGGCCGAGGTCGGCCGGGCGATGGACGCCGAGGAGTCGCGCCGCCGCCACCTGCTGCAGTCGCTGCTGCAGGCCGACGGGCTCGAACTCGCCTCCTACCGGCGGCGGTTCGGCTCCCTCCCGGCCGAGGACTTCGCCGCCGAACTGGCCGTCTTCGAGGCCCGCGGCTGGCTCGCCGAGACCCCCGGGCGGCTGGCGCTCTCCGCCGAGGGCCTGGCGCACTCGGACGCCGTCGGTCCGATGCTGTTCTCGCCCGCGGTCCGGGCCGCGATGGACGCGTACGAGGCGAAGTGACCGTCGACCTGGGGATGCCGGGGCCGCGCCCGGCCGAGACCCCGATGGACCTCACCCTGCTCTACCGCGGCCCGCTGGCCTCCTGCGACTACGACTGCCCGTACTGCCCGTTCGCCAAGCGGCGGGACAGCCCCGAGCGGCTGCGCGCGGACCGCGCCGCGCTGGAGCGGTTCACCGCCTGGGCCACCGCGCAGACCGGCGACACCCTGTCGCTGCTGTTCACCCCGTGGGGCGAGGGCCTGGTGCGCTCCTGGTACCGGCGGGCCCTCGTCGACCTCTCGCACCTGCCGCACGTGCGCCGGGTGGCGATCCAGACCAACCTCAGCTGCCGCACCGACTGGCTGGCCGCGGCCGATCTCGACACCCTGGCCCTGTGGATCACCCACCACCCGGGACAGGTCGACCGCGGACGCTTCCTGGCGAAGCTCCGGGAGCTGGCCGCACTCGGGGTGCGGCACAGCGTCGGCATCGTCGGCGAGCCGGAACACCTCTATGCCGCACGGGAGTTGCGGGCAGATCTGCCCGCCTCGACCTACCTGTGGGTGAACGCCGCGGACGGCCGGAGCTACACCGACGAACAGGCCGCCGCCTGGACGGCGGTCGACCCGCTGTTCGGCTGGAGCAGGGACCCGCACCCGAGCGGCGGCCGCCCCTGCCGCACCGGCGAGTCGGTGGTCTCGGTGGACGGCGACGGCACGGTGCGGCGCTGCCACTTCGTCCGCCCTCCGCTCGGCAACCTCTACGACGGCTCCTACCGTGCCGAGTTGCTGCCCCGGCCGTGCCCGCTGCCGGTCTGCGACTGCCACATCGGCTACGTCCACCTGGAGGGCCTGCCGCTGTACGACGTCTTCGCCGGCGGCGTCCTGGAGCGCATTCCGCACGGCTGGTGACCCGCGCCCGGGGCGCGGGTCACCCCGGTCGGCCGGTCAGGCCGGGCCGAGCATCGACTGCGCCGCCTGCTCCGCCGTCATCTCCTCCGGGACGGCGGCCAGTCGGGCCGCCAGGCTACGGTGGCCGGTGGCCCGCTCCAGCTCGGTGAGGAAGGCGTCCGCCTCCTGGTCGGAGGCGAAGTCCCAGACCAGCAGCCGGTGGACCATCGCGACCGCCGCGACCTGCGGCAGCCCGCCGCCGCCCGCCGCGCGCCGCCACTGCGGCACCAGCCGGCCGAGCGAGCAGCGGGCCTCGCCGACCAGCGGATGGGCCGGGCCGAGGTGGTGCTGCACCACCGGGATCAGCTCCAGCAGCATGCCGAAGGCCGACACGAGGTCCCCGGTCAGCGCGACGGCGTGCGCCAGCCGGGCCTGCGAGGCGAGTGCCCGGGCGTCGTACGGGCCGAGCGCCTGCACCAGGGCCGGCTGCACCTCGCGCAGCAGGTGCACGGCGCCGAACGGGTCGCCGGCCTCGCCCAGCGCCCGGGCCTGCTCCAGCCGGACCTCCAGGGTGTCGGGATCGCCCGGGCCGAGCGCCTGCGCGGCATCGGCGGCGACCTGGCCGAGCAGGTGGACGGCGCCCGCCGGGTCGCCCGCGGCGCACCGCCGGTCGCCGAGCCGCCGCCAGGCCGCGAGGGCGTCCCGGTCGTAGCGGCCGAGCAGCGCGGTCATCTCGCGGGCCACCGACTCCAGCAGGTGGACGGCCGCGTCCGGAGTCGGCGCCTCGTCCGCCCGGTCCCGCAGCCGCACCAGCAACTCCCGTACGGCGGCCGGGGCTTCGGGTCCCGCAGGCACGGCCCCGTGCGGAGCGGCCGGGGTCGGGGCCGCTGCCGGGGCGGGGGTCGGGGCGGGGGCGACCGGGCCGGCCGGCACCGGCGAGGGCCCGAAGCCCGGCAGAGCAGCGGACCGGGCCGGAACGCCGACCGGGCCCGCGGACGCGGGCGGCGCGGGCTGCACCGGGGGCGCCGGCTGCGCGAGCGGTGCGGGCGGTGCGGGCGGGAACCCGGCGGGCGGCTGAACCGGCGGGGCACCCGCCGCCGACGGCCCGAAGCCCTGCGACACGGCGCTCTCCAGCACGGTCGCGACCGGCGGCGCGGCCGCCGCCGGCACCGGGGCGGGAGCCGGCGAGGGGGCCGGGGCCGGAGTCGGCGAGGGGGCCGGGGCCGGAGTCGGCGAG
>NZ_JBEYFP010000255.1:0-7947 GCF_040634455.1 Kitasatospora sp. NPDC007106 | reverse complement strand
GCGGCGGTGAGGTCGGCGGCCGCGTCGGTGACCGCGGCGCGCGCGTCGGCGCGCAGCCGGACGGCGGTGAGCCGCAGGGCGGCCGGACGGCACGCGCAGGCGTCGGCAAGGTCGGCGGCGCCGACCGGGTCGCAGCTGACCCGGGTGCCGCCGACGAGGTCCCCGAGCAGGCCGACGGCGGCGGCCTGGTCCAGCCCCCCGATGATCACCGGGTCGACGTCCTCGATGCCGGTCAGCGGGCCACCGGTGGTGGCGAGCAGCAGGGTGCCGGCGCCCGCGCCGAGCAGCGGACGCAGTTGGGCGGCGTCCTTGACGTCGTCGAGCAGCAGCAGCACCTCCCGCTCGGCGAGCGCCTCGCGCAGTGCGGCGCACGCGGGGTCGGCGCCGTCCGGCCCGTCCGGCGGCAGCAGCCCGGCCGGGACGGCGTCCAACTGCTCCAGCAGCCGCCGGGCCGTCCGGCCGGGCGGCACCCGGCTGCCGTCGGGCGCGGAGAGCCGGGCGTACAGCACGCCGCCGGGGTACTGGACGGCCACCGACCGGGCCCAGCGCAGCGCGAGCGCCGTCCGCCCGGACCCGGCCCGGCCGGCCAGCACGACCAGCCTGGCCGCGTCACCGCCCTGGCCGGCGGCCCGGGCGGCGGCGGTCAGGGCGGCGAGTTCGGTGCGGCGGCCGGCGAAGGCGGTCGGCCCGGGCGGCAGGCCGTCCGCGGGGCCGGCCGCTCCGGGGCCGGCGGACCGCTCTTCGATGGTCGCCGTCTTCCTCGCCACCCGTGCCCACTTCCGTCGGTCGCCCGCAGCGGACCCGCTGCGGGCCCTGCCGCGAAGCGTAGTTCGAACGACCGCCCCCGCAGAGGTCACCCGCCCGCCCCGCCCCGGGCATCACCCCCGCGGGTCAAGCAGGCGGCCGACCACCCAGGGCGCGGGGAGGCGGCCGACCACCCAGGGGCGCGTGGGGGCACCTGAGGTCGCCCTCACCGAAAGCAGCCCCGCGCCCCTGAAGGGCGCACCCTCAGTCCTGGCGGAAGGGCCGGGCCGGCCAGGGCGAGTCGGCGGGGCGCAGGGTGTCCAGGCCCTGGCCGGTGAGGGCGGCGTGCAGCGCGAGGGTGCCGGTGATCAGGGTGGGGTTGTGCAGTTCGCCGGCCAGGACGAGCCGGATCAGCTCCTCCAGCGGGACCCTGGCGGTCTCGATCTCCAGTTCCTCGCCGTGGGCGGCGTACCGCTCGCCCTCGGCCTCGGAGAGGTCGGTGGCGAGGAAGAGCCGCAGCGCCTCGTCGGTGCCGCCGGGCGAGGTGTAGAAGTCGACCAGCACCCGCCATTCGCCGGCCTTGCAGTGGGCCTCCTCGTAGAGCTCCCGCTGGGCGGCGTGCAGCGGGTTCTCGCCCGGCACGTCCAGCAGGCCCGCGGGCAGCTCCCACAGGCGCTGCCGGACGGGGTGGCGGTACTGGCGCAGGATCAGCACCCGCTGCCGGTCGTCCAGGGCGAGCACCGACACCGAGCCCGGGTGGGTCTGGTAGTCGCGGCGCGCCCAGGATCCGTCGGGCATCTGCACCTCCTCGGTGCGCACCCCGGTGACCCGGCCCTTGAACGGCGTCTCGCCGGCCCGGACGGGCCACTGCTCGGCGGCATCCCTGATCTGCTGCTGGAAGTCCATCGCTCTCCCCTTTTCGTCAGTACGACACAATCTAACCCGACGCACCCTCAGCCTGCGGCCACAACCGTCCGCGAACAGCCGGACGGCGGCCGTGCGGGGGAATCCGCACGACCGCCGTCCGGTCATCGGGAGGACGCAGCGGCGTCCCGGGCCTACTGGGCCCCGGTCTTGATCTTGATGGCCGCGGCGACCAGGCCCGCGAACAGCGGGTGCGGGCGGGTCGGGCGGGACTTCAGCTCCGGGTGCGCCTGGGTGGCGACCAGGTAGGGGTGGACCTCGCGCGGGTACTCGACGTACTCGACCAGGTCGCCCTTGGGAGAGAGGCCGGAGAACTGCAGGCCGGTCTTCTCGAGGTCGGCGCGGAAGGCGTTGTTGACCTCGTAGCGGTGGCGGTGGCGCTCCTCGACGTACTGCTCGCCGCCGTAGACCTCGCGGACGATCGAGCCCTCGGCGAGCTTGGCCGGGTAGAGGCCCAGGCGCATGGTGCCGCCCAGGTCGCCCTTGCCGTCGACGATGGCGAGCTGCTCGGCCATGGTCGAGATGACGGGGTACTTGGCGGCCGCGTCGAACTCGGTGGAGTTCGCCTCGGGCAGGCCGGCCAGGTTCCGGGCGGCCTCGATCACGACGCACTGCAGGCCCAGGCACAGGCCCAGCAGCGGGATCCCGTTCTCGCGGCCGTAGGTGATCGCGGCGACCTTGCCGTCCACGCCGCGGTCGCCGAAGCCGCCGGGGATGCAGATCGCGTCCACGTCGCCCAGGTGCTCCTGCGCGCCCTCCGGCGTCAGGCAGTCGTCCGAGGTGACCCACTTGATCTCGACGCGGGCGTTGTTGGCGAAGCCGCCGGCGCGCAGCGCCTCGGTCACCGACAGGTAGGCGTCGGGCAGGTCGATGTACTTGCCGACCAGGGCGACCTTGACGATGTGCTGCGGCTCGTGGACGCGGCGCAGCAGGTCGTCCCAGGTGGTCCAGTCGACGTCGCGGAACGGCAGGTCGAGGCGGCGCACCACGTAGGCGTCCAGGCCCTCGCCGTGCAGCACCTTCGGGATGTCGTAGATCGACTTGGCGTCGATGGCCGCGACCACGGCCTCCTCGTCCACGTCGCACATCAGCGAGATCTTGCGCTTGATGGCCTGCGGGACCTCGCGGTCGGCGCGCAGCACGATGGCGTCGGGCTGGATGCCGATGTTGCGCAGCGCGGCGACGGAGTGCTGGGTGGGCTTGGTCTTGAGCTCGCCGGAGGGGCCGATGTACGGCAGCAGCGAGACGTGCACGAAGAAGACGTTGTCCCGGCCGACCTCGTGGCGGACCTGGCGGACGGCCTCCAGGAACGGCAGCGACTCGATGTCGCCGACGGTGCCGCCGACCTCGGTGATGACGACGTCGACGTCCTCGGTCGCCATCCGGCGGATCCGGGACTTGATCTCGTTGGTGATGTGCGGGATGACCTGGACGGTGTCGCCCAGGTACTCGCCGCGGCGCTCCTTGGCGATGACGGTCGAGTACACCTGGCCGGTGGTGACGTTCGCCGAGCCGTGCAGGTTGGTGTCGAGGAACCGCTCGTAGTGGCCGATGTCGAGGTCGGTCTCGGCGCCGTCGTCGGTGACGAAGACCTCGCCGTGCTGGAACGGGTTCATCGTGCCCGGGTCCACGTTGAGGTACGGGTCGAGCTTCTGCATCGTCACGCGCAGGCCGCGCGCCTTGAGCAGCGCGCCCAGGCTGGAGGCGGTGAGGCCCTTGCCGAGCGAGGAGGCGACACCCCCGGTGACGAAGAGGTGCTTGGTCGTCACGGCGCGGCCGGCGGCCGACTTACCGGAATGGGGCTGTGCCAAGAGGGGGCTCCCGTGGGTCGCGGTGTCGAGGGTGACTCCCGGTGGCCGGACCTCCGCTCGTCCGCGCGTCGACGCATCTGCACGCCGGAGCACCGGCGGGGTCGTCGAATCGGCGGATCGGGGGTGGCCCTCAGCTGTGTGCTGCCCACCAGTCCACGGGATACCAGGGTATCAGCGCACCGGACGGGACGCGGTCCGGCCCGGCGCGGCGCGCCCTCCGCGGGCCCTCCGCAGGCTCCGCGCCGCGGTGGAAGGATCAGCTCCGGATGGCTCGGACGGATCACCGGCGATCACCCGAGGGGACCAGCCGGGCTGGTCAATCCGGTGCGAGTCCGGCGGGGGACCGCCCCTGCGCGTGCCCCCGGGCGTACGGCGGACGTATTCTTCTCGGACGCATCGCCGACACCAGAGCACGCGGAGGGCGAGGGGGTCGGCCGACTCCGTTCGGTCCCCGGTGCGCGATCCGGAAGCCCCCCGTCCCGCCCCGCGCCCGGTCAGAGCCAGGGGCCCACCCGGCCCCGCCGGGCACCCACGAGCCCTCCCGCCACCCCAACGGACCTCGCGAGTGCCCCGGACCACCGGCGGGCGGCCCCGGCCCGCCCGTGCCCGCCGTCGGCGCAGCCACATCGCGAACTGGGAGACCCACGTGGCCGGCCGTATCGAGGACTACGCACTCATCGGGGACATGCAGACCGCCGCCCTGGTCAGCAGGGACGGGGCGGTGGACTGGCTGTGCCTGCCCCGCTTCGACTCGCCGGCCGTCTTCGCCGGCCTGCTGGGCACCGACGAGCACGGCTTCTGGCGGATCGGCCCCGCCGAGGCCGTGGGCGACGCGCCCGCGCCCGAGGAGCACCGCGACCACACCTTCCACGCGGACCACTCCGTCTCCGACACCGGCGACCTGCGCCTCCCGCCGGCCACCGCCTCCGCCCCGGCGCTGCCCGCCGACCGCCGCACCTACCGCGGCGACTCGCTCGTCCTGGAGCAGGAGTGGGACACCCAGGGCGGCACCGTCCGGGTGATCGACTTCATGCCGCCCCGCCACCTGCTCGGCACCCCCGACGTGCCCCAGATGATCCGGATCGTCGAGGGCCTCACCGGCCGGGTCCGGATGCGCTCGGCCGTCCGGATGCGCTTCAGCTACGGCAAGGTCGTGCCCTGGGTGCACCGGGTGGAGCAGCCGGACGGCGGGCACCGCACGGTGGCCGTGGCCGGCCCCGACTCGGTCTGGCTGGACGGCGAGGCCGAGACGTACGGGCGCGACCTGACCACCTACGCCGACTTCACCGTCGACGCGGGCGAGCGGATCGCCTTCGCCCTCACCTGGCAGGCCTCCCACCTGCCGGCGCCGGCCCCGGCCGACGCGGAGGCCGCGCTGGAGGCCACCGAGCGGTTCTGGGCGGAGTGGGTCGGCCACTGCACCCACCAGGGCCCCTACCGGGAGGCCGTGATCCGCTCCCTGATCACCCTCAAGGCGCTCACCTACGCCCCCACCGGCGGCATCGTCGCCGCGCCCACCACCTCGCTGCCCGAGGACATCGGCGGCGAGCGCAACTGGGACTACCGCTACACCTGGCTGCGCGACGCCGCCATCACCCTCTCCTCGCTGATGCGCACCGGCTACCGCGAGGAGGCCCGCGCCTGGCGCGAGTGGCTGCTGCGCGCCGTCGCCGGCGATCCGGAGAACCTGCAGATCATGTACGGCATCGCCGGCGAGCGCGAGCTCACCGAGTCCACCCTGGACTGGCTGCCCGGGTACGAGGGCTCGCTGCCCGTCCGGGTCGGCAACGGCGCCGCCGGGCAGCTGCAGCTCGACGTCTACGGCGAGGTCGTCGAGGCGCTGCACCTCGCCCACATGACCGGACTCGTCCGCAACGACCACGCCCACCAGCTGCAGCTGAAGCTGATCAGCTACCTGGAGAAGCACTGGCGCGAGCCCGACGAGGGCATCTGGGAGGTCCGCGGCCCGCGCCGGCACTTCGTGCACTCCAAGGTGATGGCCTGGGTCGCCGTCGACCGGACGATCCGCCTGCTGGAGGACACCGGCACCGAGGGCCCGCTGGAGCGCTGGAAGGCGCTGCGCGAGGAGATCCACGCGAACGTCTGCGAGAAGGGCTACGACGAGCAGCGCAACACCTTCACCCAGTACTACGGCGGGCAGGAGCTCGACGCCTCGCTGCTGCTCATCCCGCAGGTCGGCTTCCTGCCGCCGGACGACAAGCGCGTCATCGGCACCATCGAGGCGATCCAGCGCGAACTGTCCACCGAGGACGGCTTCGTGCTGCGCTACCCCACCCACGACGCGCACGGCGCCAACGTCGACGGGCTGTCCGGCCACGAGGGCGCGTTCCTGGCCTGCTCGTTCTGGCTCGCCGACGACCTGGCCATGATCGGCCGGGTCTCCGAGGCCCGTGAGCTCTTCGACCGGCTGCTGGCGCTGCGCAACGACGTCGGCCTGCTCGCCGAGGAGTGGGACCCGCGGGCCAAGCGCCAGGTCGGGAACTTCCCGCAGGCGTTCAGCCACGTTCCGCTGATCGACACCGCCCTGCGGCTCACCGCCTGCGGCGGCGCCTATGGCGCCGGTCAGCAGCACTGAGGCGCCGCCTGACGCGCTGTCGACAAATTGGTGGACGGGCCGTGACCGGCGCCGCAGACTGGCGCCCATGGCATCTCTCGTACGACACATCACCATCGACTGCGCCGACGCCTACGAACTCGGCACCTTCTGGGCCGCCGCGCTGGACGCCTCGCTGCACGAGGACGACCACCCCGGCGACCCCGAGGCGCTGGTCGAGAGCAAGGCCGGCACGCTGCTGTTCGTCACCGTGCCGGACCGCAAGAGCGTGAAGAACCGCGTCCACCTCGACCTGCAGCCGCAGGACCGCACCCGGGACGAGGAGGTCGAGCGGCTGGTCGGCCTCGGCGCCGCCCTGGTCGGCGACCACCGCCGGCCGGACGGCACCGGCTGGGTCACCCTCGCCGACCCCGAGGGCAACGAGTTCTGCATCGAGCGCAGCGCCGCCGAGCGCGACGCCGGCTGACGGCCGCCCGGCCGTCAGCCGCGCTGCACCAGTTCGTCGTAGGTGGAGAGCACCTGGGCGACCGTGTCGGACTCGTCCGGCCAGGTGAGCTGCTGCTGACGGCCGGCCTCGGCGAGGTCGGCCCGCCGCTGCGGGTCGCCGATCAGCGCCCGGACGGCCCCGGCCAGCGCCGCGGCGTCACCGTACGGGACCAGCACCGCGGCGTCGCCCACCAGCTCGGGCACCCCGCCGACCGCGGTGGACACCACCGGCACGCCCGCCCGCATCGCCTCCTGGACGACCAGCGAGCGGGCCTCCCAGCGGCTGGGGACGACCACCGCGTCGGCGGCGGCCAGCAGGTCGGGCACGTCGGTGCGGTGGCCGGGCATCCGCACCGGGAGGCCCTCGGCGGCGACCCGCTCGCGCAGCGCCTGGCCGTCCGGGCCGTCGCCTGCGATCACCACCAGCGGGTCCAGGTCGCCGAGCCGGCCGGCAGCGTCCAGCAGCAGGCCGAAGGACTTCTGCGGCACCAGCCGGCCGATGGCGAGCAGCAGCGGCCGGGCGGGCTCGTCCTTGCCGTCGAACAGCGCGGCCCGGGCGGCCTCCCGGTCGAGCGTCGCGGGCGGCAGCGGCGGGGCCGCGATCGGGCCGAGCCGGGCGTCGGTGGCACCGAGCTCACGGGCCCGGGCGACCAGGTCGGAGGAGGCACCGAGCACCAGGTCGGCGGCGCGCGCCACCCGCCGCTCCATCAGCCGCTGCAGCCGGCGGTCCAGGCCGGTCGCCAGCATCGCGTGGTGCGAGGTGACCACCAGCGGGGTCTCCGGGCGCAGGCCCGGGAAGCGGCCGGCCGTCCGCAGCGCGAGGTCGGAGAGCAGTCCGGCCCGCAGGCCGTGCGCGTGGACGACGTCCGCGCCGGTGAACGCGCGGCGCAGCTCGCCGATCGCGGCGGCGTCGCTGCGGGCGCCCGCGGTCGGCGTGATGTCCACCGGGTGGAACCGCGCGCCGGTGCGGGAGAAGCCGAACCGGGTGTCCGCGCTCTCCGGCGCGCAGACCGTCACGGTCACCCCGTGCGCGACCAACCCCTGGGCGAGCGAACGCACATGGGCGCCGATGCCCCCGGTACCGGCCGACAGGACGAGCACCGCCCGCAGTTGGCCGGGCTCTTCATGGGCCGCTGCGGCGCCCTTGGCGGCGGAATGGTCCACGTCGTCTCGCTCCGACTCGTTCAGGTGACGAGCACCGTCGCCGGACCCCCTGCCCCGGCCCGGGTCGGCCGACGGCTGCCTGCGCCCGCCGGTGGGCGGGGAAGGCGGGTTCCCGCGGACGGTCCTCGGGACTGGAAAGCCATTGTCCAGCCGCCACCATGCCAGGTCGGGCCGGGTCTTGGACAGTCGGCGCCGTGTGCGGGCGCGTCGGGGCCGCTCCCCCGGCCGGGGGAGCGGCCCGGC
>NZ_JBEYFP010000254.1:0-7950 GCF_040634455.1 Kitasatospora sp. NPDC007106 | reverse complement strand
GGCTCAGCCTCGACCACGGGCTCGACCTCTGCGACGGCCGGCTCCTCCACGACGGCCGGCTCCTCCACGAGGGGCTCGGGCTCGACCTCAGCCACCGGCTCCTCGACAGGCGCCTCGGCCTCGACCACCGGCTCGACCTCGACCGGAACCTCGACCTCGGCGACCGGCTCGGCCTCGACCACCGGCTCGGGCTCAGCCTCGACAACGGGCTCGACCTCGGCGGCAGCCTCCGCCTCGACGGCCGGCTCCTCCACGACGGGCTCGGGCTCGACCTCAGCCACCGGCTCGACGTCGGCGACGGTCTCCTCGACCGCAACCTCGGCCACCACCGGCTCGGCCTCGGCCTCAACCTCGACCTCGACCTCGACCTCGACCGCCTCAACGGCCTCGACGGCCTCAGCGACCTCAGCAACCTCGGCGGCCTCGACCGCCTCCGCGGTCTGCTCGCCCCGCGGACCGGCCGCGAGCGCCTGGCGGGCGGCTTCCTCCGCGTCCGTACCGTCCTCGGCGGCACCGGCGGTGTGCCGGTCGTACGCGGCGAGGGCGGCCTCGCGGTCGGCCTGGCGCTCCGTCAGCTCCGCGAGCAGGCCGTCGAGGCCCTCCTCGGCGAGTGCGGTACGGAGGGAGGCGAGGGCGGGCAGCCGGAAGAGGGTGCCCTCGTCGGCGGCCAGGCGGTCGACCAGGTCGGCGAGTTCGCCGAGCGGCAGGGACTCCGGCTCCTGGCCGGGCAGCAGGCGGCCGAGGGCGCGGACGGCGGTGCCGAGCGAGTCGATGGCCTGGGCGGTCTCGGCGAGCAGGGCGCCGTCGACCGGGACGGCCGGGTTGGCGCCGCCGGTGGCGAGGGCGGACCAGTCGCTGCGGGCGCCGGCGGCCGCGGCGAGGGCGGCGTGCAGGTCGGCGCGGCCGATCTTCTTGCCGCCGGTGAGCGCCTTGGCCTGCGAGCGCAGCGTCCAGCGCCGGCCGATCGACAGCTTCACGTTCTGCTCGGTGCGCCAGCGGCGGGTGCCGGTGGCGGCGGCGAGGGCGTCGAGGTCGGCGGAGAAGGCCTCGGCACTGAGCGTGGTGGTGGCGGACTGGACGCGCTGCAGGACGTCGAGCAGGGTGCTCAGGCCGAGCAGGGTGTCCGGGACGTCGAGTTCGGCCTTGGCGGCGAGGCCGCTGACCGCGCCGCCGACGGCGCGGATCTCGAGGCTGCGCAGTTCGGCGAGGACGGTGGAGGCGGCGCGCGCGTCCTCGCCCTCGGTGACGGTGGTGGCTGCGGCGAGCCACGGGTTGGCGTCGGGGGTCAGGGTGAAGCCGCCCTGGTCGGCATACCGGCCGAGCTCCTCGCGGGTGTCCGGCCCGGCTTCGCCGTCCGGAGTGGCAGCCGGGGCCGGCACCGAGGCGTCGGCGTCGTTCAGGTAGCGCACTGTCATGTGGAAGTCCGGTTCGTGGCGGGTGACGGGAGGGGGGTTCTGCGGAGAGAGGCGCCGAGATGCGGCTCGGCGGGTACGGCGCGAGGGCCAGAATACGGGTGCCCGTTCGACGGGCGCGAGCACCTGGCGCGTTGTTGCGGAGCTGTGCCGTGTCATGGCCCGGTCCGGGGTGCGAGGTGCCGGACGTCGCTGAGCGTGACCGGCGGGAGGAAGTCGCGCAGGGGTTCGCGCTGCCACCACTCGCCGGTGGACCTGAGTCGGCGCCAACTGCTGTACCGGTAACGGTAGAGGCGGGCGCGGACGAAGGTGGGCGGGGTGTCCGGGAAGGGGTTGTGGCGGAGCAGCCGGAGGGTGTCGGGGTCGTTGACGAGCAGCCGGGCGACCAGCGGGGCGAACCAGGGCCGGGCGTAGGAGGGGGAGATGGCGGCGAACCACATGAGCCAGTCGAGGCGGAGGTGGTAGGGGGCGATCTGCCGCGGCATACGTCGGAGTTCGCCTGGTTTGCCCCGGAATCCGTAGGCGTGCCAGCGGGTGTCGGGGCCGGGGAGTTCGGCGTCGGTGCCCTCCAGGACGATCTCGTGCCGGATCCGGGTGACCGAGCCGAAGGCGCCGTAGCTGTTCACCAGATGGAGTCGGTCGTAGGACCGGTTCATCGCCTGGTGGGGTGAGAGCAGGTTGCGGGCGGGCCGGTAGCTGAGGACGAGCACGCCGGCGGTGAACGCGAGCACCAGCACCTCGTACCAGACGGGGGCGGCGGGGTAGTGCGGGGCGTCGGGGAGGGGGAGCACGCGGCCGGCGGTGCCGGCGTCGACCGCGGAGAGCGCCAGGGCGATGGTGAGCCAGTTCAGCCAGGCGAAGTTGCCGGAGAGGACCAGCCAGAACTGGGTGACGGTCATCAGGGCGGCGGCGATGCTCGCCCCCGGCTGGGGCAGGAAGAGCGCGAACGGCACGAGCAGTTGGACGGTGTGGTTGGCCGCGACCTCGACCCGGTGCAGCGGTTTCGGCAGGTGGTGGAAGAACCAGCTGAGCGGGCCGGGCATCGGCTGGGTCTCGTGGTGGTAGTAGAGGCAGGTGAGGTCGCGCCAGCAGGCGTCGCCGCGCCACTTGATCAGTCCGGCGCCGAACTCGACGCGGAAGAGCAGCCAGCGCAGCAGCCACAGGACGGTGACCGGCGGGGCGACGTCACCGTTGCCGAGGAAGGCGGCGAGCACCCCGGACTCCAGCAGCAGCGACTCCCAGCCGAAGGCGTACCAGGTCTGGCCGACGTTGACGACGGAGAGGTACAGCGCCCAGAGCAGCGCCCACCAGGGCATCGCGGCCCAGAGCGGCACGAGGTCGCCCGCCCCGGCGGCCAGCGCGGCGGAGAGGGCGGCCCCGGCCCACGCGGTGGCGGCGAAGGCCCGGTCGCTGTAGTGCCAGTGGAACAGGCTGGGCGAGCGGCGGAAGGGGACGGCGGCGGTGAAGCGCGGGACGGGGAGCATGCCGCGCTCGCCGATCAGGGCGCGGAACTGGTTGGCCGCGGCGACGAACCCGACGGTGTAGAGCAGCGCGACCAGCCGCTGGAAGACCTGGCGGGCGAGCCAGTAGTCGGGGGCCGCGAACCACTCCACCTCGTGCGCTCCTCGGTCGTCCGCGCTCGGACCGTCCATGCCTACCACTGCGCGGCCGGTCCGGCGCGCGGTGGCGTCCGTCCGGGCCGCCGACTTCATCCGGAAGGCGCACGGGGCGGGCGGCCACGGGGGCGGGCGCGCCGGCCGCAGGGTGGGACGGGGCTCCCGCGGTCCGCCCGGACTGTGATCTCATACCGGATGTTCAGTACCGAACCAGGGAGACACCCATGACATCGGCTTCGCCGCAGCCAGCCGCCGACCCGTCCTGTCCAGATCCGTCCCGGTCCGTCCCTGCGAGTACTCCCGTCACGGCCCCGAAGGACGCCGCTCCCCCGCGCGGCCTGTCCGGCGCGGTCTGGGGCGCGCTCGGCATCGTCTACGTGGTGTGGGGCTCGACCTACCTGGCGATCCGGGTCGTGGTGGAGACCATGCCGCCGTTCCTGTCCGGGGCGATGCGCTTCGTCGCGGCGGGGCTGGTGCTGGCGGTGCTGATCGCCGTCCGCCAGGGGCCCGCCGCGCTGCGGGTGTCCTCGCGCGAGCTGGGTTCGGCGGTGCTGGTCGGCCTGCTGCTGCTGGTCGGCGGCAACGGCATGGTGGTGCTGGCGGAGCAGTCGGTGCCGTCCGGGCTGGCCGCGCTGATGGTGGCGAGCGTGCCGCTGTGGGTCGTGGTGCTGCGCCGGGTGCTGGGGCACCGGACGCCGGCGGCCACCCTGGGCGGGGTGCTGGTCGGCCTGCTCGGGCTGGTGGTGCTGAGCGCACCGGGCCTGACCGGCGAGGTGCGGCCGCTGGGCCTGGTCGCGCTGCTGGTCGGCTCGCTGCTGTGGGCCTGCGGCTCGGTGCTGGCGGGCCGGCTGCCGATGCCGGCCAATCCGCTGACGGCCAGCGTGTACGAAATGCTCGCGGGCGGCGTCGGGGCGCTGGTGCTGGCCCTCGTCCGGCACGAGCCGCAGGGCTTCGACCCGGCCGCGGTGTCGGGGGCGTCCTGGGCCGGGCTCGCCTATTTGGTGGTGTTCGGCTCGCTGATCGCATTCAGTGCGTACGCCTGGCTGCTGCAGCGCGCGCCGCTGCCGCTGGTGGCCACCTACGCGTACGTGAACCCGGTGGTCGCGGTGCTGCTCGGCTGGATGGTCCTGTCCGAGGCGCTGACCTGGCCGATCGCGGTCGGCGGCGGCGTGGTGGTGGCCGGGGTGTGCCTGGTGGTGCGGACCGAGCGCTGATCGGACGGGCCCGCACCGTCGGGTGGCCGGGCCCTGTCCGTGAGTTGAGAAGTTGTCGGCATCATCGGCTTGAGGGGGGCCGGAGGGAGATCATGTATTCAACAAGGTAACAATGTGGTCGAGAAATCTTAGTGAACGTTTTACTTGTTGACGGGCCGCGGCATCGGCGGATTGACTTCCTGCTCGCCGCACTCTCCGCGGCGCTGTCAGGGAGGCACCACCCACCATGAACGCAATGACGCGTCGCATCCTCGCCGGCACGGCCGCTGTGTCGGCGGCGCTGTCACTGGCCGCGTGCGGCTCGGGCAGCAGTGCGAGCACCTCCTCCGGCACGAAGACCATCGGTCTGCTGCTGCCGGAGAAGTCGTCGTCGACCCGGTACGAGAGCTTCGACAAGCCGCTGATCGAGGCTTCCGTCGCCGCGCTGTGCACCAAGTGCGAGGTCGACTACGCCAACGCGGACGGCGACGAGACCGTCCAGAAGCAGCAGTTCGACGCACTGCTGGCCAAGGGCGTGAAGGTCATCCTCCTCGACCCGGTGAACTCGGGCGCCACGGCGACCTGGGTGGACGCCGCCGCCAAGAAGGGCGTGAAGGTCATCGCGTACGACCGCCTCGCCGCGGGCAAGGTCGCCGCCTACATCTCCTTCGACAACGAGCGCACCGGCGAACTCCAGGGCCAGGCCCTGCTGGACGCGCTGGGCAACAAGGCGTCGAACGCCAATGTCGTGATGATCAACGGGGCCGAGTCGGACCCGAACGCCGCCCAGTTCAAGAAGGGCGCGCACAAGATCCTCGACGAGAAGGTCAAGAAGATCGTCTACGAGCAGTCGGGCGAGTGGAAGCCCGAACTCGCGGCCACCAAGGTCAACGAGGCGATCGGCCACTTCGGCAAGACCGGCATCCAGGCGGTCTACTCCGCCAACGACGGCATGGCCTCGTCGATCATCGGCGCGCTCAAGGGCGCGGGCATGAACGTGCCGGTCGGCGGCCAGGACGCCTCGCTCGACGCGATCCAGCGGATCCTGACCGGCGACCAGACGTACACCATCTACAAGCCGTACAAGCCCGAGGCCGACGCCGCCGCCACCATGGCCGTCTACCTCGTGAAGGGCCTGGACATCACCTCGGTCGCGAGCGCCATGACCGAGAGCAACGGCCTGCAGATCCCGTCGATGCTGCTCAGCCCGATCGTCGTCACCAAGGAGAAGGTGGCCTCGACCGTCATCGCCGGCAACCTCTACAAGGCCAAGGAGGTCTGCACCCCGCAGGTCGCCCAGGCCTGCCAGGAAGCCGGCATCGAGGTCAAGTGACACCCTGCGGCCACCCGGCGGGCGGGCGTCAGCCCCGCGCCCGCTGGGTGGCCGCGATGCATCCCAGCACCAGCAGCGCCGCGACCGGCGCCGCCGGGGAGAACCGCTCCCCCAGCACCAGCACCGCCCAGCCCAGCGTGAGCAGCGGCTGCGCGAGCTGCAGCTGACTGGCCTTGGGCACGCCGATCGCCGCCATCCCCCGGTACCAGAGCACGAAGCCGCCGAACTGCGAGACCGCCGCCGTGTAGGCGAGACCGGCCAGCGCCCGCGGCCCCGCGTGGACCGGCTCCGCGGCCAGCGCCAGGCCCGCCGCCAGCGCCGATGCGGGCAGCGCCGCCACCACCGCCCAGGCGATCACCTGCCAGCCGGGCATCGAGCGGGCCAGCCGCCCGCCCTCCGCGTAGCCCGCCGCGCACACCGCCAGCGCCGCGACCAGCAGCAGGTCCGCACGGCTCAGCGCACCGCGGCTCTGCTGCACCGTGAAGCCGAGCACCACCGTCGCCCCGGCCAGTGCCGCCCACCAGAAGCCCCGGGACGGCCGCCCGCCCGAGCGCAGCGCCGCCACCACGGCGGTGGCCAGCGGCAGCAGGCCGATCACCACCGCCGAGTGCGCGGTGGACGAGGTCTGCAGGGCCAGCGTGGTGAGCAGCGGGAACCCGAGGACGCAGCCGACCGCCACGGCCGCCAGGCCCGGCCAGTGCGCCCGGTCCGGCAGCGGCACCCGGGCGGCGAGCAGACCGGCGCCGGCCACGGCCGCCGCGAGCACCCCGCGCAGGCCGGCGGCCGTCCACGGCCCGAAGCCGGTGAGCGCCCAGGCGGTGGCCGGGAAGCTGAAGGAGAAGGCGAGGACGCCCAGGGCGGCGAGTGCGGTGCCGCCGACCGCTACTGGACGGGAGGCGATAGCGCTATCGTGTGCTGTCATGCACGAGCGTAGCAGTGGGGCGGATCTTGCCGCGGTTCTCCGGTCCGAACTGGACCGCTACCCGGTCGGCGGCCGACTGCCGTCCAGCCGGGCCCTGATGGAACGCCACCAGGTGAGCCCGGTGACGGTCACCCGGGCGATCGCCCTGCTGGCGGCCGAGGGGCTGGTCGTCTCCCGTCCGGGCGCCGGGGTCTTCCGGGCCGCGGCACCGCGCCCGGTGCCGGCCGCCGGGGACACCTCCTGGCAGGAGGTCGCCCTCAGCGCCGAGGCCGGGGTGCCGCCGGCCCGGTCCGCCGACGCCTCCGGGGTGCTCGGCGCGCTCGCCGTCCAGCCCGCCGAGGTGATCGACCTCAACGGCGGCTACCTGCACTCCTCGCTGCTGCCCGAACAGGCGCTGGCCGGAGCCCTCGCCCGGGCCGGCCGGCGGCCCGGCGCCTGGAGCAGGCCGCCGCTGGAGGGCCTTCCCGAGCTGCGCACCTGGTTCGCCCGCGACATCGGCGGGACGGTGAGCGCCTCCGAGGTGCTGGTGGCCGCGGGCGGGCAGAGCGCCCTCACCACCGCGCTGCGCTCGCTGGCCGCACCCGGTGCGCCCGTCCTGGTGGAGTCCCCCACCTACCCGGGGCTGCTGGCGGTGGCCCGGGCGGCCGGGCTGCGCCCCGTCCCGGTGCCGGTGGACGCCGACGGCGTGCGGCCCGGCCTGCTCGCCGACGCCTTCGCGGCCAGCGGGGCACGGGTGTTCGTCTGCCAGCCGCTCTACCAGAACCCGACCGGGGCGGTGCTGTCGGCCGCCCGGCGGCCCGAGGTGCTGCGCATCGCCCGGGCGGCCGGCGCCTTCGTGGTCGAGGACGACTTCGCCCGGCGGCTCGCGCACGCCGACGCCCCGCCGCCCCCGCCGCCGCTGGCCGCGGACGACCCGGACGGCGTGGTGGTGCACATCCGCTCGCTGACCAAGCCCACCTCGGCCAACCTGCGGGTCGCGGCACTCACCGCCCGCGGCCCGGCCCTGGAGCGGCTGCGGGCCGTCCAGGCCGTCGACAGCTTCTTCGTGCCGCGGCCGCTGCAGGAGGCGGCGCTGGAACTGGTCGGCGCACCGGCCTGGGCGCACCACCTGCGGTCCCTGGCCGGGCGATTGCAGGAACGCCGGACGGCGCTCGCCGGTGCGCTCGGGCGGCTGCGGCCCGAGCTGCTCCCGGAGCGGCTGCCCGCCGGCGGCCACCACCTGTGGCTGCGGCTGCCCGACGGCACCGACCCGCAGCAGCTCGCCGCCGCCGCGCTGCGCGCCGGCGTCGCCGTCACGCCGGGACGCGCCTACTTCACCGCCGAGCCGCCGGCCCCGCAGCTGCGGGCGGGCTACGGCGCGGCCGAGGGCGTCGACCGGCTGGTGGGCGGGGCGGAGCGGCTGGCCGCGGCGCTCGACGGGATGGCTTGATCCGTACGCCCCGATCGGGGGCGGGCACCGGCCCCGCGGCGGCCG
>NZ_JBEYFP010000253.1:0-7955 GCF_040634455.1 Kitasatospora sp. NPDC007106 | reverse complement strand
ACAACATCTAAAACCACATTTGTGTTGTGGTTTGTGTTTTTCTGTGTGGGAGTCTGGCGAGCGGGGGGGCCCCGCCGGCCCCGTCCCCGGGGTGCTGCCGGCCGCGCCGCCACCGGGCCGGGCCCCGGCTCCGGTGCCGCCCGCTCCGGCCGTACCGCCCGCACGACCCGCGCCGACGGTGCTGCCACCGCCGCCGCGACCGCCGGGCAGACCGCCGCCACCGGCACCACCGCGGCCGCCGCCCAGACCGCCGCCACCAAGGCCACCGCCTCCGAGGCCACCGGGCAGACCGCCGCCGGGCAGTCCGCCGCCGCCGAGGTTCCCGCCCCCGGGCAGGCTGCCGCCGCCGGGCTGGTTACCGCCCGGCAGGGTCGGCGAGGTCGGCATCGTCGGTGCGTGGTCGATGCCGGTGCTCGGCATCTGGCCGGTGTACGGGTACGGCATGGTGTGCACCTGGCCGGGCCCGGTCGGCACCTGGTGGGCCGGCGGCGTCGTGGGCACCGACTGGTGGCCGGACGGCGGCGTCCACGTCGGCATCTGCGCCGGTCGGCCCGAGCCGCCGGTGCCTCCGCCGCCGCCGGTGCCTCCGCCGACGGTCACGTTCTGGCCGTCGTCGAGATGCTGGGCACCCGGCACCGCCGGGAACTCCGGCGGCTGCGCGGAGTTCAGCCGGGTGACCGACTGGTCGTAGGACTGCCCCAGCTTGGCCATCTGCTGGATCGCGTCCTGGTGCGCCTGGTCGACGCGCTTCTGCGCGGCCTGCGCCTCCTCCTGGGTGACCCAGTTCGGGTCGACCATGTCGGCGACCTTGCCGGCCGCCCAGCCGCCGACCACGTTGCCGATGCCGGGCATCGCCATGCCGCCGGCGATGAAGCCGCCGACGCTGACCGCGGTGTTCGGCTGCGCCTCGTACCGGCGGACGGTCTCCATGTCGGAGGTCGGCACGTCCGGCATGCTCCGCTTGACCTCGCCGAGCGTCTCGCCGGCGGTCGCGATGTAGGTGCCGGCGTTCCGCGAGTAGTCGGCGAGCTGCATGGTGGACTTGGAGACGTTGCCGCCCCAGGTCTTGAAGCTGTCGGCCGCCTGGCCCTCCCACTCGAGGCCGCTCATGTGGGCGTGCAGCTCGTTGCTGATCTCGTCCATCTTCTGGGCGGCCAGCAGCAGCCGCTGGCCGACCTGCATGACGGCCACCGGGTCGGCGCTCTCGACCATGGCCACCAACTGCTCGTGGCTGGAGCCGCCGAAGTCGTCGCCGTCGCGGTGGATCCTGACGAATCGCTTCTCGGTCATGCCTCACTCCCCCTCTCCGCTTCCGGAGCGGACATCAGTACGAACCCTGCTGGGTGCCGGTGGACGGCTGGGCGGCCTGCTGCGGGTACGAGGCGGGCTGGGCCTGGGTGCCGCCGCCCGCGGCGGTCCGGTAGCCGGCCGCCGACGAGACCTGGGTCTGCTGGTCCGCCTGGTTGAGGATCGTCTGGAACTTCTGGCGCTGTTCCTCGTCGGCGTTGGCGTAGCCGCGGGCCGCCATGTCGATGCTGGCGCTCATCGCCTCGATCTGCAGGGAGAGCGTCTTCGACAGTTGTTCCAGGTTGGCGTGCACCGTGGCGTAGGCACTCATCAGGCTGCCCGCCTGGCCGAAGTTCTGGCCGAGCTGCCAGGACTGCAGCTGCTGCTGGGAGACCTCGCCGTGGCTCGCGGGCGAGCCGTCGAGGTCCTTGAGGATCGTGTCGACCCTGTTCTTGAAGGTCTGCAGGTTCTCGACCTCGACCTTGACGGCCTGGGCGCCGACCTGGCCGGCGAGGGCCTGGGACTGGGCCACCATGGCCGCGGTCTGAGCGGCCGTCACCGTCGAGACGACGTTGTAGAAGATGCCGGACGTGCCGCCGCCGCCGCTGCCGCCGCCGGAGTCCGCCGCGTTCACCATCGTTGAAACCTCCCCCGTGTCCGGCCGGCCCGCCGCGGCCCGCCGTTCCACCACATCTCTCTCGCCCCCGGTAATCAGGGTCCGTCACCGTCCGGTCGGTTGTGCGCACCGACGGGCGGCAGCAACCCCCACCCGTAACATAGCGGCCCGCACGGACGGGCCGTCAGGGGGTGCGGACCCTCGGCGGCCATCGGTACGCACTTGTCACCGGACACGCACAACATCCCCGCCCGGGCGTCCTGTTCCCGCCGCCGGCGGCCCCCGGCCCGGAACGGTGCTCCCCCGCCCGGAATGCCGGACCCCGGTCCGGCGGCTCGCCGGACCGGGGTCGTGCCACGCGTAGCGGGTCCCGGTCAGCGCTGCCAGGCGGCCAGGTGGGTGTCGATCTCGGCGGCGAGCCGGGCCTTGCCTGCCTGGTCGAGGAAGGACGCCTCGACGGCGTTCTTGGCGAGCGCGGCGACGCCGGCCTCGTCGAGGTCGAGCAGCCGGGCGGCGACGGCGTACTCGGTGTTGAGGTCGGTGCCGAACATCGGCGGGTCGTCGCTGTTGACGGTGACGAGCAGTCCGGCGTCGACCATCTGCTTGATCGGGTGCTCCTCGATCCGCTCGACGGCGCGGGTGGCGATGTTGGAGGTCGGGCAGACCTCCAACGCGATCCGGTGCTCGCCGAGGTGGTCGAGCAGCGCCCGGTCCTGGACGGCCTGGGTGCCGTGGCCGATCCGCTCGGCGCCGAGGTCGCGCAGGGCGTCCCAGACGGTCTGCGGGCCGGTGGTCTCGCCGGCGTGCGGGACGCTGCGCAGGCCGGCCGCCCGGGCGCGGTCGAAGTAGGGCTTGAACTGGGGGCGGGGCACGCCGATCTCCGGGCCGCCGAGGCCGAAGCTGACCAGGCCTTCGGGGGCGAGGTCGACGGCGAGCCGGGCGGTCTCCTCGGCGGCGGCGAGGCCGGCCTCGCCGGGGATGTCGAAGCACCAGCGCAGCACGACGCCGAGCTCCTTCTCGGCGGCCTTGCGGGCGTCCTCGATGGCCTCCATGAAGGCGACGTCGGGGATGCCGCGGTTCACCGAGGAGTACGGGGTGATGGTGAGCTCGGCGTAGCGGATGTGCTGGCGGGCCATGTCCTCGGCGACGCCGTAGGTGAGGGCGCGGACGTCCTCGGCGTCGCGGATCAGGTCGACGACGCTCAGGTACACCTCGATGAAGTGCGCGAAGTCGGTGAAGGTGAAGTACTCGGCGAGCGCCGCCGGGTCGGCGGGCACCTTGGTGCGGCCCTCGTGGCGGGCGGCGAGCTCGGCGACGACGCGCGGGGAGGCGGAGCCGACGTGGTGCACGTGGAGCTCGGCCTTCGGCATGCCGGCGATGAACGCCTCGATCGGGTTGCTGCCCTCGGTCACCACACACGCTCCTTCGCAGGTCCAACTGACTCTGCATGCTATCCGCCGAGGACCACCGCGACGGTGTGGATCACCAGCCCGGCGGCGGCACCGACGACCGTGCCGTTGATCCGGATGAACTGCAGGTCGCGGCCGACGTTGGCCTCGATCTTGCGGGAGGCGTCGTCGGCGTCCCAGCCGGCGACGGTGTCGGAGATCAGCGCGGTGATCTCCTCGCGGTAGGTCTCGACGACGTACTCGGCGGCGTCCTGCAGCCAGCCGTCGGCCTTGGCCTGCAGCTTCGGGTCGGTGGCGAGCCGGCGGCCGAGCGAGCGCAGCGCGTCGCGCAGCCGGCGGCGCAGCTCGCTCTGCTCGTCCTCCGCGGCACCGAGGACGAGGGTGCGCACGGCGGCCCAGGAGGAGGCGATGAGGTCCTGCACCTCGGGCCGTTCCAGCAGGTCGGCCTTGGCGTGCTCGACCCGGGCGATGGTGTCGGGGTCGTGCTGCAGTTCGGTGGCGAAGTCGGCGAGGAAGTTGTCGATGGCGCCGCGGGCGGGGTGCTGCGGGTCGTCGCGGATGTCGGTGACGAACCGCATCAGCTCCTTGTAGACGCGCTCGCCGACCTGGTGGTCGATGAACTTGGGCGTCCAGCCGGGCGTCTTGCGGGTGACCCTCTCGACGATGTCCTCGTGGTGCTCGGCGAGCCAGTGGTGGACGCGGACGCTGACCAGGTCGACCACGCCGTGGTGGCCGCCGTCGGCGACGACCTTGCCGAGCAGCCGGCCGGCGGGTTCGGCGACCGGGGTGGCGGCGGCCCTGCGGGTGACGGCCTCGGCGACGACCGCCTGCACGTCCTCGTCGCGCAGCACGGCGATGACGCCGCGCAGTGCGGCGGCGGCCTCCCGGGTGACGCGTTCGGCGCTGCCGGGGGCGGCCAGCCACTCGCCGAGCCGCCGGGAGATGCCGATGGCCTCCAGGCGGGCTCGGACGACCGGCGGGGAGAGGAAGTTGTCGCCGACGAAGTCGCCGAGGGACTTGCCGAAGGCGTCCTTCTTGGTCGGGATGATCGCGGTGTGCGGGATCGGCAGGCCGAACGGGCGGCGGAACAGCGCGGTCACCGCGAACCAGTCGGCGAGCGCGCCGACCATGCCCGCCTCGGCGGCGGCCGCGACGTAGCCCGCCCAGGCCCCGGCCCCGGCGGCGGAGGCCCAGGTGGCGAGGGCGAAGACGACGGTGGCGAACGCCAGCAGGCCGGTGGCGATGGTCTTCATCCGCCGTACGCCGCGGCGCTTGCGCTCGTCGGCCTCGGTGAAGCTGACCCCGGTGGGAGGTCGGGAGGCCGTTCCGGTTCTCTGTTCGACGCTCACCTGGACAGTCTGCCCCGCGCCCGCCGTCCTGATCGCGTTGCCGGGCCGGGCGGCGCGACCGGGACGGCGGGGCCGGTGGGCGGGCGGCTCAGCCGATGACGGCGCCCGCGTACATCCGGGCGATGACGTCCTCGATGGCGGGTTCGCGGACGGAGAGGTCGGCCAGCGGGTAGCGGGCGGCGACCGCGGCGACGATCGGCGCGGCACTCTCCCGGGCGGGGAAGGCCAGCCACTGGCGGGGCCCGTCGACCCGGACGGTGCGGGCGCCGGGCACCAGGATCGGCGGCCGCGCCTCGGCGAGGTCGACGACCAGGGTCCGTTCGCTGTCGCCGGCGGCGTGCAGGCCGTCGAGGTCGCCGTCGTGGACGAGCCGGCCGTGGTCGATCACCATGACCCGGTCGCAGAGCTGCTCGATGTCGACGAGGTCGTGGGTGGTGAGCAGCACGGTGGTGCCGTGGTTGCGGTGGGCCTCCTTGAGGAAGGCCCGGACCTTGGCCTTGCTGACCACGTCGAGGCCGATGGTCGGCTCGTCGAGGTAGAGCACCTCGGGGTCGTGGAGCAGGGCGGCGGCGAGGTCGCCGCGCATCCGCTGGCCGAGCGAGAGCTGCCGGACGGGGGTGTCGAGGAGGGCGCCGAGGTCGAGCAGGTCGACGCAGCGGTCGAGGTTGGCGCGGTAGCGGGCGTCGGGGATGCGGTGGATGCGGCGTGCGAGTTCGTAGGAGTCGCGCAGTGGGAGGTCCCACCAGAGGGTGGTGCGCTGGCCGAAGACGACGCCGATCCGGCGGGCGAGGGCGGTGCGGTCGCGGGCGGGGTCGACGCCGGCGACGCGGAGCCGGCCGGAGCTGGGGACGAGGATGCCGGTGAGCATCTTGACGGTGGTGGACTTGCCGGCGCCGTTGGGGCCGATGTAGCCGACGCACTCGCCGGCGCCGACGGTGAAGCTGAGGCCGTCGACGGCGTGCACCTCGCGCCGGGCGCGGCGGAAGCGGCCGGCGCGGGTGCGGACGGTGAAGCTGCGGCGGACGTCGTCGAGTTCGATGAGGGCCATGGGGTGTCTCCTTCTGCTCGGCTTCTGCTCGGCTTCTGCTCGGCGTGGTGGTGGGCCCGGCGGGGCCGGTCCGGCTGCCGGGTCGGTTCGGGGGCGGTTCGGGGGGCCGGTTCAGCTGCCGGCGCCCTGGTAGGCGCGCAGTCCGGCCCGCCAGGTGAGGGCCGCGGCGAGCACGCAGAGGGCGGCCGCGACGGGCGAGGCGTACTGGAAGGCGGTGGGCAGGCCGAGCGGGTCGGGTCGGCCGAGGACGTGCAGTGCGGGCAGCCAGTTGACGAAGGCCAGCGGGACGCCGAAGACGGTGCCGGCGACGAGTTCCTTGGCGAAGACGGTCGGCGGGTACTGGAGCAGGGTGGCGCCGCCGTAGGTGAGGGAGTGCTGGAGTTCGCCGGCGTCGCCCCACCAGAACTGCAGGGTGGCGCCGGCGACGAAGATGCTCGCGAAGATGACGCTGCCGCAGAGCAGCAGCACCGGGACGAGCAGGATCCGGTCGGCCGTCCAGTGCACGGGCAGTGCGGTGAGCGACCAGCCGAGGACGGCGGCGGCCTGGAGGGGCCGGCCGAGGCGGCGCAGCGAGAAGCGTTCGGCGCAGACCTGGGCGAGGGCCGGGGCGGGCCGGACCAGCATGGTGTCGAGGGTGCCGGTGCGGATCCGGTTGCCGAGCGCGTCGACGGAGCCGACGAAGAGGTTGGCGGTGCCGAGGGCGAAGGCGGAGGTGCCGTAGAGGAAGCCGAGTTCGGGCAGGGTCCAGCCGCCGAGGGTGTGGGTGTGGCGGAACATCAGGACGACGACGAGGAAGTCGAGGGAGGTGGTGGCGAGGTTGGCGAGGAGCATGAGGACGAAGGAGGTCCGGTAGGACATCGAGGACCGCGTCCACATGCCGGCCATCAGCCACCAGGCGCGGACGGCCCAGCAGGCGCGCGCCCACCCGGCGCGGACGGCCCCGCGGCCCGGGCGCTCGGCGAGGAGGAGCTCAGCCACCCTGCACCACCACCTTGCGCACGGCGAGCGCGAGGGTGAGCCGTCCGGCGGCGAGGAGGGCGGCGGCCCAGGCGAGTTGGCCGGCGATCCCGGTGGCCGCGGCGGCGCCGGTGCGGTGCTGGACGAGGATGTCGACCGGGGTCTGGATCACCGCGGCCCAGGGCAGGGCGGCGGCGAGGCTGCCGAGCCAGCCGGGAAAGAGCCCGATCGGCAGCAGCATGCCGGAGAGGAACATCGCGACGACCAGCACGACGGCCCGCACCCCGTCGGAGTCGTGCAGCCAGAAGCCGGTCAGCACGACCAGGAAGCGCAGGCCGAAGCTGACGGTGACGGCGAGCGCGACGGAGACCAGGAAGACCGCCCACACCAGTGGCGAGGCGGGCAGCCGGAGGTGGAAGGCGAGGGCGCCGGCGAGGGTCGGCAGGGTGCCGCGGGCGAGCAGGTGGAAGGCGGCGCGGCCGAGGTCGGTGGCGAGCCACCAGCCCTGGAAGTCGACCGGGCGGTGCAGGTCGACGGCGATGTCGCCGGTCCGCAGGCGTTCCTGGACGTCGTCCTGGAAGCCGCCGCCCCAGACGGCGACGGTGACGAGCAGCGCCTGGCTGATCCAGATGTAGGTGACGGCCTGGGCGGTGTCGTAGCCGCCGAGGCCGGGGCGGGCCTGCCACAGGGCGAGGAAGGTGTAGGCGAGGATGAAGCCGAAGACGGTGTTGGTGACGGTGCCGGCGAGGGTCGCGGCGCGGTAGGTGGCGTAGCGGCGGAAGGCGCCGGCGGCCACCGCGAGGTAGACCGCCGCGCCGCCCCCTTCCCGTCGTCCGGTCTGCACTGCCATCGCCATGATGTCTCCTTGTCGACTTTTCGGCCCGCAGTCGCGCACGGACCGGTACGGGCGCACGCCGAACGGCCCGCACGCGGGCGTGCGGGCAGCCCCGATCGGCTCCGACCGGGGGCACCCCGGGGGTCCGGAGCGGCGGGCGGAGCTGAGCGGTGTCTCAGCGGTCTGCGGTTGTCACCTTTCACCGTAGCGCCGGCCGCGGGCCCGCGCAGGCGAATTCCGGCACGCCCGAGCCGACCGGCCAAAACACCTGATTACGGGTCAAATCGCCCATAATCGCCCCATGACCCGAGCGCAGCGAGCCAACAACCCGGCGGGCAACGGCCACCACCGCCCCGGGCAGGACACCGCCACGCGCGCCGATCCGCCCGCCCAGCGGGGCACCGCCGCGGCCCCCGACGCCCCCGTCCGGCCCGCCCCCGCACCGGCCCCCGGC
>NZ_JBEYFP010000252.1:0-8007 GCF_040634455.1 Kitasatospora sp. NPDC007106 | reverse complement strand
CCGCAAGCCCTGGGCCCTGGGCCCTGCCCCGGCCGTACCGGGCCCCGGTCGGTCGCCCGGTCGATCGGCGACTCCCGACGCGCGGACAGGCTGCACAGCAGCAACCGGCCCTGCCGAGCGAGGGAGCGGACATGGCGGGGATCGTGGTCCCGGCACTGGATCCGGATCGGCAGCCGCCCACCAGCCCGCCCTACTGCGGCAAGAACCCGGCAGCGCAATCCGGCCCCCGGGACGCGGCCACCGGTTCCTTCCGAATGATCGCCGGGAGCTGAAGCCGCCCTCCGCCTCCGGCCCGGCGCACGCCTGAACCCGAGGGCCGAACACAGCCGGCAGGACCTCGGCAAGATCGACGCCGCCATCTCAACGATCCATATCTCAACGATCCATCAGCCACACTGCGCTCTCAGCTGCATGACGCACAACCAGACGCAGACCCGGGCGTTTCTCCACCACTCCCACGAGGACCCCGACCACCCCGCCGCCGCCCTCCCCGAAGCCCCCGGACCGGGCCCAGGACGCCATCACCTCCACATCACCTCCACCGGCCGCCTCGACACCGACCAGCCCACCTGACGCACCCGCCCGCTGGCCGGCAGCCGCCGCGAAAACGGATCGTCCCTCGACCTCGGTTCAGTAGCCCCGGGGCCGTAAAACCCCGCCTCGGCTGTGGCGGTTCGCCTCCGCCCTCGCCCACCTGACGGTTATGCGGCGATTCGCACCAGCGCCGGACCGCGGGCGTCACCGATCTCTCGGGCCCAGGCCGACCGCGACCGACCGGCCGACCACAAACTCGGATCCCTGCACGGCCCGGCCGGCAGGCCATACTCGACCGGTGAAACATGGTGGATTCTCCGAGTCGGTCCTGCGGTGCGCCGTCTGGGGCGGGGCCCTGCTCGCGTCCCCGTTGCTGCTCGTGGCCGGCGGCCCGGCCTACGGCCGGTTCATGCGCCACCTGTGCCGGGACAACGGGCCGGGCCTGTTCGACAAGCAGCGGGGCTGGGTGCATCCCGGGTACTGGGTGGTGATGAATCCCCTGGTCCTCGCCCTGACCTGGCCGACCCGGCGGGGCGGCCTTCTCCCGGCCAAGGCCGCAACCACCTGACCGGCGGCACCGCAACAGTGCCCGCCCCGCCGCCGGCCGGGCACCCGCAGGCCGGCGCCCCCGCCGCCGCCCGGCCGGGACCACGGCGCGGTGAACGCCGCCATGCTCTTCTTCCTCGCCCCGGACGGCCCCCAGGCCCAAGGCGACCCGCAGGACCGCCTACCGTCTTACGGTCGCCCGGCTCGCCGCGAGCGCGCCGGCCGCCGACGAGAGCGCCCACCGCCGGCTCCACCGACCGGCACCCAGATCGCGCCACCGCCCCTGCCCGGGGTGTTCCCTGGCAGGACGGCGGCCCGCTCTGGCATACGGTGAAGGGAGCCAGGGGGAACTCCCGGGCCGGGGGGAAGGGATGAGTTCGTGCTGGAGACCGAGCTGCGCCCGGGGACGACGCGTGACGCCGTACCCGGGCCGGGGAAAGCCGGCCGCACCGAAGCCGGGGTGCTGCCGACGGCGTTGGGGCAGATGCGTGCCCTGATCGGATGGGTCGGCAGGGGAAGGCAGTTGACCACGACGGGGCAGCTCCTGCGCGCGGACGCGCGGGAACTCGTCGACCTGCTGGAAACCGGCGGCAACGAGACCGGCCCCCGCTCCGCCGCACCCCTGCGCGGTGTGCAGGTGCTGCTGGCATGGGCCCACATCGCCGACCTGGTCGCGACCGACGGCCCGCGGCTGCGCCCCGGACCCACAGCCGGCCGCCTGCGGGAGGACCCCGCAGCGCTCCAGGATGCCCTGTTCGCGGCCGTGTCACGATTCGAGGACTCCCGCTGCGGCTGGCAGTCCGTCCGCCTCCACCTCGAAGGCCCGGCGGACTTCAGCGCAGGCCTTCCCGCCCTGTGGCGGCGCCTCGATGCCGGGCCACTCACCGAAGACGAAGCCGCCCGGACGGTCTGGGACGAACTGACGACCCGCCACCAGCTCGAGGAACGCCAGCCCGCGGGCCTGACCTCCTGGAAGGTCGTGGTGGCCCGGGACGTCGCCAGGGCACTCGGCCTCTACGAGGCCGTGGGCGCGGTCCGGATCGAGGACGGCCGCATCGCTGTGACCGGCTACGGCCGCAGCCGGGCGCTGCCCGAGATACACGACGACGCCGCCGGCCCGCACAGGCCCGGCGAGACATTCGTCCACTGGCCGTAGGCACACCCACCACCCGGCCCGGGCCGGCCCGGCCGGTGCCGCGCCGGCGGGCGATAGGCACCGCGAGGGCGACCGGGCCACGGCACAGACGGCGGGTGGGCAGCGCCGGTAGTGAGGGACCAGGAATCGAGAGCAAAGCCGTGTCCTGCCGGCGGTGCGTCGGCGCCGCACGTACAGCCAACCGATGTCAAAGGCAGACGATGACGAGGTCAGCGCCGTCGGTGACACCGTCCGTGGGCAGCAGGTCGATTCGGTCACCAAAGCACCCCACCGGGCTGCTCCACCGAACACCCCCAGATCAAGTACCGGCCACGGCGGAGACCTCCACAGCGCGACGCAGCAATCCACTGCTGCCCCGTCCGGGTAGGCCCCGGATTGGGCGGCCGCGGAGCGTGGGACACGGAGGAGATGACGAGCTCTCCAACCGGACACCCACACCTTCGGCCGACCGCACGCACCGCTGCGCCCACCCCCGGGCCGGCCCTTGCACCTGCCGCGGTGGAAGCGGCCGGCCCGTCTTCGGCCGTAACCCGCCGCCGGTCCCGGAGCACGGAGCACCTGCGCCCGGGCGGCCAAGCGGTGGCCACCACCCGGCACGAACCGGCATACCCGGCCGCCCGGGCGCGCCCATGACCGGCGACGACACCGCAGCAGGCGACGACACCGGCACCTGGGCGACGCGACCCGGCGGCCGCCTGCCCGGTGACATCGCCGCCAGGATCCGAGCAGCCCGGGAAGCAGGCGTCGAGGAACGCCACATCCGCCTCATCCTCGCCGAGGCCTTCACCACGCCCACCGCCACCACCCACACCACCACCCGCACGACCACCCGCGACGAGTGAACCCCGCCCACCCAACCCGGCGGTTCACGAACCATCCTGACGGGCAGCCACGGTGTCCCGGAACAGCCGGCCGAGCAGCCCCCGACCACCCGCATGCTGCCGGGGCGCGCCCCACCGCGGTGCCCCGACACGACCTTCTCCACAACCGCGGCAGCCCCGGACCGCCCACCCGCCTCGCCCGCGGCCTCCCCATGCCCGGGAGGCCAGGAGTCGCCGTCGACGGTGCCGGAGAGGCGGTAGGCGCCGCAGGTGTCGGTGCCGAGGACGGCCAGCAGGTCGAGGGCGCCGGCCAGCGGTGCGCCGGCGAGCCGGGCAGGGATACGGCCAGCGGCGTCCAGGGCGGTCCACTGGGCGGGGGACAGGGCCAGGTACCGCATGCCGGGAAGGTCGGCCAACAGCGCCACATCCACAGTGGGACAGCCGGACAGGTCGAGGGCACACCGCGCCGGGAGGGTGCGCAGCGGGGCAAGATCGATCGGGGTGGTGGCGCCAACGGCGAGTGAGGCAAGGTGCGGGTGCCCCGTGAGCGACGTGAGACCGGCGTCGGCGGCGAGGTCAACGACCAAGTCCTCGACGGGCAGTGCGGCAACAGGAGTCAGGTCGGCGGCGGCGCAGCGGTTGAGGCGCAGACGGCACAGGCACGCAGCGGCGGCAAGCGAGGCGAGGCCGACAAGCGAAGGGGCGTCGTCGAGGTGGACCGCCTGGACGCCCGAAGCGAGCTGCTGCCTGTCGAGGGCGGAAGCCACCAACTGGCGTCGCCTCTCGCCGGACCGCTGCCAGGCGTGCGGATCGGGCCGACCCAGAACCCGGCCGAGCCAGGCGGCGACAGAGGAAACGACACAGCGTGGACCGCCGTCGAAGCCCCGACCGACCTCGATCACCCGGCCGACACGGCCACCCACGGCCGGAGCGAGGTCCACGGCGAAGAAGTTGCCGTCGCAACGGGTGGCGAACGGGAGCCAACCCGGATGCCCGGAGCAGCGGCGCACCGTGCTCGGCGGGTCGGCGTCGAAGACCACCCGGTTCCAGTCGAGATCCCAGCCGAACCAGGTCGCAACCCCGATGCAGTCAGTACCCGCCCAACGCCTCGCTGCCACCGTCCCCGTCCGCCTCCAGGTAGAGCACCCGCAGGTCCGCGGGCAGTACCCGGCCCAGGCGATGCTCAGCAGCGGCCAGCTGCGCCCCGGTGACAGGCGCCGCCATCTCCGGCGGCGCACCGGAGTGTTCGGCATGCTGCCCGAGCAGGACCCGCAGCCGCTCGACCGCCCCCGCCGGGTCCCCGACCGGTAGGAACCCGGACGATGGTTCCGCATCGCCAGCCACGCCCGGTTCGGCCGGCCAGAACACAGAGTCGAGCGTCAGTGCCCAGCCGCCCCCCGGCTGCAGCGCGTCCCAGAACACCACCAGGCCGAAGGCACCCGACGGGCGGCAGGTGAGTTCCACAACGATGGCCTCCCAGCCGCGGCTCTCCCGGAACCGGGACGCGAGCGCGGCCAGGCCCTGATGCGGGAACGACACATGGAAGAAACCGCTCGGGCGACTCGGCACCACATACCCGCCACC
The DNA here is from genome assembly GCF_040634455.1 of Kitasatospora sp. NPDC007106. NCBI lineage: Bacteria > Bacillati > Actinomycetota > Actinomycetes > Kitasatosporales > Streptomycetaceae > Kitasatospora > Kitasatospora sp. NPDC007106. Next base: position 3,366 of record NZ_JBEYFP010000252.1, on the reverse strand, counting down.
GCGAAGACCGAAGCCGGACCTGCCCGCGTGTCCCCGCAGCACACACTCCGCCCAGCCTTCCGGTGCCTCCGCGACGACCTCCGCCGCCATCTACCGCGCCGCCTGCTCCACCGTCAGGCCCACACCCACGCCTCCTCCGCACTTCTGCGAAGGATCACGCCAGCGAGCCGCGACAGCACTGCAGCCCGCCAGCGGAGCAGGGACACGCGAGACAGGCGTCAGCAGCTCAAACGCAGCTCCACGAGCACATCCGTGCAGCCCGGGCACCGGAAACTCATCAAGCACCAGGCCCACTCGTCCCCACGAGGCCCCACACATCCGTTGCGATCCATCACCAAGCGACGTGACCCACGCAGCCGCCCATGATTCCCAACCACCGCCCCACCCCACAGGGGACAGCAACGCAGAGCCGACCCCACCACCGTCAAGCCGCGACCACAGCCCAAGACAGACCGAGCCCGGCCAACTGCGCGAGCTGCTCCCGACCGAGGCGGTCGCGGCGACTCCTAGCGTTCGACAACCACACCCCGAGCCGCACCTCGACCCCGTCCTCCAACACCTCGACATGGCCCCGCGGGACAACCACACGGGCTTCCCGTTCGGCATACTGCCGCAGGGCCGCCACACCCCGCTGGAACGCCGCAGAACCCCCACCGGCCGCATTCCCCCGACCCACCGCTACGCCCTCGCCGACCGCCGCTGCAGAGCCCTTCGCTACGCCCTGCGGTGCGGGGGAGGGGCGCGGCTCGATGCCGAGGCGCTCGAGACGTTCGCGCTGGCCCGGCTGGAGGAACTGCCAGGCGGCGGGACGGCGCTGGCGCTCCAGCCAGCGGCCGATGTCGTCGCCGTCCACTGTGACACCGGGCAGCAGGTCCTCGACCCGGGCGCCGCCGTCCAAGCAGGCTGCCACAGCGGCCCAGTGGCGTTGCCAGTCGACGGGCCAATCCGGGTTCCAATCCGGGTCGATCCCGGCCAGCGCCTGCGCGCGCTGGGGCTGGCCGGCCATGGCGCCGGGCCTGCGACAGTTCGACAGCCACTGCCCGACCGGCCTGCCGAGCGCCACCGCCCCCCGCGGGGCCGCAAGGGTGCCGTGCTCGGCGAACCACACCCGGGCCGCGGCCAGGTTCTCCTGGAACGCGGCCTCGACCGCGTCCCACACCATCCCCAGCGCCTCCAGACGCCTGTACCGGCCGCCCTCCATCACCCCCGCCGCATACGCACGCCGCTGCTCACTGACCCACCGCCCCAGCGGATACGGGCCCTCACGGTGGTCGTAGGGGACCCGCAGGTGCTTCTCCCGCTTCCGGAACACCTGCGCGGCCAGGTGCCCGCGGTTCCAGTCCGCCCGGTCCAGGTCCAGGATCTGGTAGGAGACCAGGTTCGCCAGGAAGAACGGATCCCGCTTCGAGGAGAACCGCACCAGCAGCCGGCTCTCCTCCTCGCCCTCGCCGGGCGCGGCCCCGATCCGCACCGGCCACTGCTTGGTCGTGTTGGTGGTAGGGGTGGCGAGCATCTCCACGGCCTCCTCGTCGTGCGAGCGCAGGCCCTCAAGCACCCGCACCAGCGGCCGGTACGAGGCGGAGGTGAGCATGTCCTCCTCGCTCTCCCCGGGCTGCGTGAAGCACACGACGACGAGCGAGGCGAGCTTGTCGTCGCCGGGCTTCTGCCGCAGCGCCCGGCCGATGGCCTGCACGATCTCGACGGGGGAGCCCTTCGGGTCGAGGAAGGCGACCGAGTCCACGGCCCGCACGTCCACGCCCTCGCCGAGGACCCGGCAGTTCGCGAGCAGCGCGAGGCCTGCCTGCCGGCCGAACTCCTGCAGCACGGTGCGCCGGTGGTCGGCCGCGTGCCCGCCGTGCAGCCAGTTCACCCACACCCGCTCCGGATACAGCCCCGGGTCATCCGCGTGCAGCTGCGCCGCGACCGCCAGCAGGCCAGCGGCGAAGGCCTCGGCCTCGACGGTCCGCCGATGAAAGGTGATCATGGTCTTCAGGTGGTGCTCCGCCGCCGTGCGCAGCATCGCCGCCTGCGTCGCGGCGAGCCGCAGCCCCCGCACCTCCTCCTCGTTGCGCTCCGGCCCGTACAACCGCTCCCGGGTCAGGTAGGGGTCCGGCACCTCCACCACGATGACCTGATACCGCGCCAGGATGCCCCGGGAGCACGCCTCCGCCATGGATAGTTTGTAAACGACCGGACCGAAGATCGTCTCATCATCCATGGACGCCGCCAGCTCCACCGGCAGCCGATCCACCGCACCCTCCCGCGGCCCCCACCCCACCGGCCGCTCCTGCCAGATCCGCGGCGTCGCCGTCATGTACAGACGACGCTGCGCCGGGATCCGCGTCTGGTCGTGGACCGCCGCCCACGCCTTCCCGAGCGACCCGCTCGTCCGGTGCGCCTCGTCGACGACCGCGAGGTCCATCGGGGTCAGACGCGTCCCGTAGGCGCCCAGGAAGGCCGCCTCCAGCACCTCCAGGCTGGCGTAGGTGGCGTAGACGGTCACCGGTCCCTCGCCGTGCCACAGGGCGAGTTGCAGCGGGTTGGTGGTGCAGCGCACGCCCGCGGCGAACAGTGCCCCGTCCTGCAGTGAGCACACCGCGACCGCCGGCCCGTCGTGCCCCACCTTCCGCCACTCCTCGACGGTCTGGGTCAGCAGGTCGAGCGTGGGCACCAGGACCAGCACCCGCCCGCTCGGCGCGACGCGCAGTGCGACGTGCGCGGCGCTGATCGTCTTCCCGCTGCCGCACGGCGAGATCGCGGTCACCCGCAGCCCGTCCGCCGGCACCGTGCCGCCGGGCGGGACGTCGAGCCCGCGCACCACCGCCTCGACCAATTCCTCCTGGTGCGGCCGCAGCTTCACAGCCATTCTGAATTTTTCCTCCCCGGGCTCGAACGCGAATTCAGGAGCGGATTTCCCGACCTCCACCGAACCGGCCTGGGGGAGGTCCCTCATAATTCCAAGAGCTACACACTGCATCATCCGTGCGATGCGTGATGCATCCAGGCTACACCCGGCCGAGCCGAGCCCGGGTCAGAAGCCACGGAACCGTCTCGTCCTCGGACGCCGGATGCGGTAGCCTGACAGGACGTCAACCCGATCGGCGAGCAGCATCGAGACGCAGGGAGGCATCCCCGGCGGAGCGCAGCGGAGCCGCTCACTGCCCAGGCCGGCCGCCCACCACTGAGGCCGACGATCCCTCAGCAGGGGCACTCACCAGCAAACCCAAGAGCTACACAGGCCGAGCAGAACGATGCACACGACCTCGCCACCCCTCTAGCCAGCGAGGCTCCCCGCGCAGCGGGGAGCACGCAATTCGCGCTTGCGCGAATTGCCGCACCGTCAGGATTCCGATTCTCGGAATCCTG
>NZ_JBEYFP010000251.1:0-8036 GCF_040634455.1 Kitasatospora sp. NPDC007106 | reverse complement strand
GCGGCCAGGGACCGGTCGAGCGCCCGCCGGGCCGTGTCGGCGGCCTCCCGCTGCGGGCCGACCCTGGCCCGGAACGACTCCTCGCCGCCGAGCAGGCCCGCGGTCAGGCCGCGCTCGCGCTGGAGCTGATGGACGAACTCCTCGGTGGCGACCACCAGGGCCACCCGGTCGCCGGTCCGGCCGGCGTCGGCGAACCGCCCGGCCTGTGCGGCCGTGCCGATCGCGCCGAGGAGCACCAGGGCGCCGGTCGGAAGGGCGAGGAGCAGGGCGAGCCGGTGGCGGATGCTGCTGAGCGTACGCACGTGGGGAGTCCCCCTCGGCAGTGGCCCGGCGGGGTGGGCGCACGGGGAACGGAGGCGCGGTACCGGGTACCGGCCGCTGGCCCGACGAGCCTAGGGGCCTTCTGTTGCAAGGGAGTTGCCGCGACCTCAGCGTCGCCCGCAACGCGCTGCGGGTGGCCGGCAACCTCGCCGACCGCCCGCCGAAACACGCCCGCCCGCCGAAACACGCCCGCCGGACGGGCCCGGCCGCTCACACGCTCAGCGGTTCACGTGCTCAGCAGCTCACACGCTCAGCCGGCGCAGCGCCTCCGCGTGCAGCAGACCGTTGGTGGCCACCGCGTCGGCGCCGTTCGGGCCGTCCACCCCGTCCAGGCCGGTGAACCGGCCGCCCGCCTCCTGCACCACGATGCACGGCGCGGCCATGTCCCACAGGCTCAGCTCCGGCTCCGCCGCGATGTCCGCCGACCCCTCGGCGACCATCATGTACGACCAGAAGTCGCCGTACGCCCGGGTGCGCCAGCAGGCCCGGGTGAGGTCCAGGAACGGGTCGAGGCGGCCGCGCTCCTCCCAGCCGGACAGCGAGGAGTACGAGAAGGAGGCGTCCTCGACCCGGGACACCTCGGAGACGTGGATCCGGGTCGCCTTGGCGAGGCTGCGCCCGGCGTACGCGCCGAGGTCGCGCGCCGCCCACCAGCGGCGGTTCAGCGCGGGCGCCGAGACGATGCCCACCACCGGCTGGAGCTCCCCGTCGATGCCCTCCTCCAGCAGGGCCACCAGGGTCGCCCACACCGGCACGCCGCGGACGTAGTTCTTGGTGCCGTCGATCGGGTCGATCACCCAGCGGCGCGGGCCCGATCCCTGCAGCCCGTACTCCTCGCCCATCACGGCGTCGCGCGGACGGGCCCGCTGCAGCACGCTGCGGACCAGCTCCTCCGCCGCCTTGTCGGCGTCGCTGACCGGGGTGAGGTCCGGCTTGGTCTCGACCTTGAGGTCCAGCGCCTTGAAGCGCTCCAGGGTGACCGAGTCGGCCGAGTCGGCGAGGACGTGGGCGAGTCGGAGGTCGTCGTGGTAATCGGCCATGCCCGAACCCTAGCGACCCGGGGCCCTCCGGGTCAGCGCGGCTCGCACAGCGGACCGAACCGGCGTGCGGATCAGTGTCCGGAGCCGCTCAGCTGGAGCCCCACGACGCCGGCGATCACCAGGGTGATCGACACCAGTTTCAGCACGCTGCTGGACTCCTCCAGGAAGACCATCCCGTACACCGCGGTGCCGGCCGCGCCGATCCCCGTCCAGACCGCGTACGCCGAACCGACCGGCAGCGACTTGAGGGAGAGCGTCAGCAGGCCGAAGCTGCCCAGCGCGAACGCGCAGAAGCTGATGGTGGGCCAGAGCCGGGTGAAGCCGTGGCTCAGTTTGAGGTTGATCGCGAAGCCGGTCTCCAGCAGACCGGCGAGGATCACCATGGCCCATGCCATCGGGCTGACTCCCTTGCCCCTCGGAGCATCCATGCGAGCGTGTCCCACGCTCCTAGGATCACCGGCCGGGAGCCGTCCGACACCTCGGACGGCCCGGAGTCCCCGCAGTGGCGGTCAGTCGCCCTCGCGGGTCTCGCGGCTCGCGAGCAGCCGGCGCAGCGAGTACAGCCGGGCGGGCTCGGCGTGCCCGTCCGCCACCCAGGCGTCCAGCGCGCAGTCCTGCTCGTCGTGGCTGCAGGCCCGCGGGCAGTCCACCGTGCCCGGTTCGAGGTCCGGGAAGGCGAGGATGACCCGGGACGGGTCGATGTGCGACAGGCCGAACGAGCGGAAGCCCGGGGTGTCGATCACCCAGCCCGGATCCAGCGCCTTCCTCGAACCCGGCTTCGCCCCGGGCGGCGGCGGCAGCCGCAGCGCCAGCGCCGACACGGTGGTGTGCCGGCCGCGGCCGGTCACCGCGTTGACGTGGCCCGTCGTCCGCTGCCGCTCCGGCACCAGCGCGTTGACCAGCGTGGTCTTGCCGACGCCGGAGTGCCCGATGAACACCGTCGACCGCCCGCGCAGGTGCTCGCGCACCGCCTCCGCGCCGGCCGTCTCCAGCTCGTCCCGCCGGGTCACCACGTAGGAGATGCCCAGCGGCGCGTACGACTCCAGCAGCGGCTCGGCCGGCGCCAGGTCGGACTTGGTGAGCACCAGCAGCGGCTCCATCCCGGCGTCGTACGCCGCCACCAGGCAGCGGTCGATCAGCCGCGGCCGCGGCTCCGGGTCGGCCAGTGCGGTGACGATGGCCAGCTGCTCGGCGTTGGCGACCACGATCCGCTCGTACGGGTCGTCGTCGTCCGCGGTGCGCCGCAGCACCGAGGTGCGCTCGGCGACCCGGACGATCCGGGCCAGCGTGTCCGGCTCCCCGGACAGGTCGCCGACCAGGCCCACCGTGTCGCCGACCACGACGCCCTTGCGGCCCAGCTCGCGGGCCTTCATGGCGACGACCTCGCGCTCCTTCTTCGTGCCCTGGTCGACCAGGCAGGTCAGCCGCCCGCGGTCGACGGTGAGGATCATCGCCTCGGCGGCGTCCTCGTGCTTGGGCCGGATCCGGGTGCGGGGCCGGGAGCCCCGGCGGGCCGGGCGGTTGCGGATGTCGTCCTCGTCGGCGTCCTTGCCGTAGCGGCGCATGCTGCTCTGCCCCCGTCAGCCCTGGCCGAGGAGGTCGGCCCACATCTGCGGGAAGTCCGGCAGGGTCTTGGCGGTGGTCGCCACGTTCTCCACCTGCACGCCCTCCACGGCGAGGCCGATCACCGCGGCGGCGGTCGCCAGCCGGTGGTCCTCGTAGGTGTGGAAGACGCCGCCGTGCAGCGGACGCGGCCGGATCCGCAGGCCGTCCTCGGTCTCCGAGACGTCGCCGCCCAGGTCGTTGATCTCCTTGGCGAGCGCGGCCAGCCGGTCGGTCTCGTGCATCCGCAGGTGGGCGATGCCGTACAGGTGGGACTCGGAGTCCGCGAGCGCGGCCACCGCGGCGATCACCGGGGTCAGCTCGCCCACGTCGTGCAGGTCGGCCTCGATGCCGTGGACCTTGCCGGTGCCGGTGAACTCCAGGCCCTCGTCGGTGAACCGGCAGGCGCCGCCCATCTGCGTGTAGATGTCGCGCAGCTGGTCGCCCGGCTGGTACGTGTGCTTCGGCCAGTCGCGGACGGTCACCCGGCCGCCGGTGACCAGCGCCGCGGCGAAGAACGGCGCCGCGTTCGAGAGGTCCGGCTCGACCACCAGGTCGCGGCCGATCAGCGCGCCGGGGGTGACCCGCCAGACGTCCTTCTCACCGCCGTCCTCGGGCGCGTCCACCTGGCCGCCGGCCTTGCGGATCATGTCGACCGTCATCCGGATGTGCGGCAGCGAGGGGACCGTCCCGCCGGTGTTCCGGATCTCGACGCCGTTGTTGTAGCGGGCGCCGGACAGCAGCAGGGCGGAGACGAACTGCGAGGACGAGGACGCGTCCACGTCGACCGCGCCGCCGTCCACCGCGCCGGTGCCGTGCACCGTCAGCGGGAAGCCGCCGCGGCCGCCGTCGTCGATCCGCACGCCGAGGGCGCGCAGCGCGTCGATCACGCCGTGCTGGGGGCGCTCGTAGCAGCGCGGGTCGCCGTCGAAGTGGACGGGGCCGTCGGCGAGCGCGGCGAGCGGGGGCAGGAAGCGCATGACCGTGCCGGCGTTGCCGACGTCCACCCGGGCCGGGCCGAGCAGCCGCGGCGCGGGGATGACCCGCCAGGCCTCGCCGCCGCCGGTGCCGCCGCTGGCCTCGTTGACCGTCTCCTCGACCGTCACGCCGAGCGCCCGCAGGCCGTCCGCCATCAGCTGGGAGTCGCGGCTGCGCAGCGGCCGGCGGACCCAGCCGGGGCCGTCGGCGAGCGCGGCCAGCACCAGCGCGCGGTTGGTCGCCGACTTGGAGCCGGGGATGGTGACGGTCGCGTCCACGGCTGCGGTGGCGACGGGGGCGGGCCACAGGGCATCGGTCATGCGCCAAGTCTAGGGGGCCGCCCGGCGACGGCCCGGTGCCCGATCGCATGGCGGACGGTGGGTCTGCGGTGATTCCGTGCCCACGGTGTGCCCACCCGCCGTCGGCGGCGCGCCGGTGCCCGGGCTCAGTGCTTCCAGTGCAGCAGCCAGCTCGCCCCGCCCAGCAGGCAGGAGAGCGACACCACCAGGAACAGCGCCACCCACAGCACCGCGCTCACCCCGGTGAGCCGGGACAGCTGGTCCGCGTCCGAGTCCGGGGCCCCGCCGGAGCGCCGTTTGGCCTGCAGCTCGACCACCGGCCGCACCCCCGCCAGCAGCAGGAACCACACGCCGAGGTAGGCGAACGCGGCCTGCACCTGGCTGCCGCCGTACCAGGACACCACCAGGAAGAGCGCGCCGGTGAGCACCACCGCCAGCAGGCCGAAGGCGTTGCGGATCATCACCAGCATCCCGGCCAGCAGCAGGATGGAGATCCACAGCAGGGCGGTGATCCGGCCGTCGGCGAGCAGTGCGGCGCCGCCCAGGCCCAGCAGCGAGGGCGCCACGTAGCCGGCCGCCGCGGTGAGGATCATCCCGGGGCCGGTCGGGCGGCCGGAGGAGATGGTCAGGCCCGAGGTGTCGGAGTGCAGCCGGATCCCGGAGAGCCGCCGGCGGGTCATCAGGGCCGCCACGCCGTGGCCGCCCTCGTGGGCGATGGTCACCACGGTGCGGGTGACCCGCCAGACCGGCGCCGGCAGGATCGCCAGCAGGGCGAGCGCGGCGGTGGTGAGCACCAGCCAGCCCGGCGGTTCGGGCTGGACGCCCGCCACCCGCTGCCAGACGTCCGCGATCTCCATGCTCGTCCTGCCTCCCGTGGTGCTGCCGGTCCGGCAGCCTCCCATGCCAGGACGCCGCGGCGGTAGCGGTCGGTTCGCTCCGGTTCGTCCCCGGCCGGTCCCGGGCCCCTCCCCGGGCGCCTCCCGGGAGCGGCCGTCCGGCTGCCGGAACCGCCCCCGGGCCGTCCGGCCGGCATGGCAGGCTTGGCCCCCATGTGCGGTCGTTTCGCCTCCAGCAGCAGGCCCGAGGACATCGTCGAGGTGTTCGGCGTCGAGCAGTGGGACCCGGCCGAGACGATCGCGCCCAACTGGAACGTGGCCCCGACCTCACCGGTCTACGCGGTGCTGGACCGGCCGCCCAAGGGGCAGCACCGGCCGGTGCGGCAGCTGCGGGTGCTGCGCTGGGGCCTGATCCCGTCCTGGGCGAGGTCGCCGGAGACCGCGGTGAAGATGATCAACGCCCGGGCCGACACCGTGCACGAGAAGCCGGCCTACCGCCAGCCCTTCGCCTCCCGCCGCTGCCTGCTCCCGGTCGACGGCTACTACGAGTGGCAGACCGCACCGGCCGGCCCCGACCGGCCGCCGCGCCAGCCGTACTTCGTCTCCCGGGCGGACGGCAGCCCGCTCGCGCTCGCCGGCCTGTACGAGTTCTGGCGGGACCGCACCCTCCCCGCGGACCACCCGCAGGCCTGGCGGGTCACCTGCACCGTGGTCACCACCGAGGCCGAGCCGATGCTCGCCCCGATCCACGAGCGGATGCCGCTCTTCCTCGACCCCGGCTCCTTCGACGCCTGGCTCGACCCGGGCCTGGACGACCCGGAGGCGCTGCGGGCCCTGCTGGTGCCGCCGCCGCCCGGTGCGCTCACCGTGCACCCGGTGGGCGCCGCGGTCGGCAGCATCCGCAACAACGGCCCCGAACTCGTCCGGGAGCTGACCGAGGACGACCGCACGACGCTCTTCTGACGCGCGGGCCCGGTCCGACGGCGCCGGTCCGGGGGCGGCTGCCCGGCGCGGGCCGCCCCACGGCCTAGGCTCGGCCCCATGCAGAAGCTGGTGCCGACGCCGGTCGGCGATGCCCGGGTGACGACGTTCGCGGCCGAGCGGCCCCGGGTGCTGCTGGCGCTCGGGCACGGGGCCGGCGGCGGCGTGGAGGCGCGTGACCTGCAGGCGCTGGCCGCCGCGCTGCCGGCCCGGGGCGTGTCGGTGGCACTGGTCGAGCAGCCGTGGCGGGTGGCCGGCAAGAAGCTGGGCCCGGCGCCGAAGACCCTCGACGAGGCGTGGCTGCCGGTCGTGGCCGGGCTCGCCGCCGAGGGACCGCCCCTGGTGGTGGGCGGCCGCAGCGCCGGCGCCCGGGTGGCCTGCCGGACGGGCCTCGCCTCGGGGGCGGCCGCGGTGCTGGCGCTGGCGTTCCCGCTGCACCCGCCGGGCAAGCCGGAGAAGAGCCGGGCCGAGGAGCTGCTGAACAGCGGCCTGCCCACCCTGGTGGTGCAGGGCGGCGCGGACACCTTCGGCACCCCGGAGGAGTTCCCCGTGCTGCCGGAGGGCCACCGGCTGGTCGAGGTGCCGTACGGCAGCCACGGGTTCGTGGTGCCCAAGCGGGCGCCGGTCGGTCAGGAGGAGACCCTGGAGGCGCTGGTCGCGGCGGTCGGGGACTGGCTGGGATCGGTTCCGTCGATCGGGTGAGGGGCGGCGGGAATGCGCGGCGGCGCCGCGCGGTTGTGAGGACCGTCAGCAAGTCCCGGGTGAAAGGCAGCGTCCATGGGTTCGATCGCGTGCCCCGAGCGGCCGGAGGAGCGCGCGGCGCAAGGCGCCTTCGTGCCCGACTGGTCGGAATGGATTGTCGCGGGCGAGAAGCCGGTGGGCCGGATATCCTCCATTTCGGGTCGGCCCGCGGTGGGTGGGCCCCGAAGCTCCGAGGAGGTGGGTCCGGTCGTCGGGACCGAGGACGAGGCCGTGCCGGGCGAGGGACTGCCGGAGGGCGGGACGCTCACCGGTGACGAGCTTGCCGAGGCGATCGGTGAGGACACCTTCCGGGTGTCCGCGGACGAGAGCGAGGACGCGCGCCGCGAGCGCTTCGAGCGCGACGCGCTGGCCTTCCTCGACCCGATGTACTCGGCCGCCCTGCGGATGACCCGCAATCCCGCGGACGCGGAGGACCTGCTGCAGGAGGCGTTCGCGAAGGCGTACGCGTCGTTCCACCAGTTCCGCGAGGGCACCAACCTCAAGGCGTGGCTGTACCGCATCCTCACCAACACCTTCATCAACTCGTACCGCAAGAAGCAGCGCGAGCCCCAGCGCACCGCGGCCGAGGAGATCGAGGACTGGCAGCTCGCCCGGGCCGAGTCGCACATGTCGACCGGCCTGCGGTCGGCGGAGGCCCAGGCGCTGGACCACCTGCCGGACAGCGACGTCAAGGACGCCCTGCAGGCGATCCCGGAGGAATTCCGGATCGCCGTGTATCTGGCGGACGTCGAGGGCTTTGCCTACAAGGAGATCGCGGACATCATGGGTACACCCATCGGTACGGTGATGTCCCGGCTGCACCGTGGCCGCCGCCAGTTGCGCGGCATGCTGGAGGACTACGCCCGTGAGCGCGGACTCGTCCCGGCGGGCAGCGGTGCAGGGCAGGAAGCGAAGGGCGCGGGCTCATGAGCTGCGGCGATCCGCACGACACCGAGTGCGGCGAGGTGCTCGACCACCTCTACGAATTCCTCGACAACGAGATGGCCGAGGGCGACTGCGTCAAGCTGCGCGTGCACTTCGAGGAGTGCTCGCCCTGCCTGGAGAAGTACGGGCTTGAACAGGCCATCAAGGCGCTGATCAAGCGCTCCTGCGGCTGTGACGACACCCCGGCGGACCTGCGCACCAAGGTGCTCGCCCGGATCGACTCTCGCCGGCGCCGAGTACGCGGCGAAGCAGCACGGCTACAGCATCGTCGGGCAGAAGATCAAGGCCACCGA
>NZ_JBEYFP010000250.1:0-8045 GCF_040634455.1 Kitasatospora sp. NPDC007106 | reverse complement strand
TGGCCACCATCGCCCGCCACGGCCTCGCCCGCACCTACCCCGGCGGACTCCAACTCCACCGCCTCACCCGGGAAGTACTACGCAACCAACTCACCCCCCAACAGCACCGGCAGGCCGCCCGCGCCGCAGAAGCCCTCCTCACCGCCGCCACCCCGCAGAAAGCGAACGACCCGGGCACCTGGCACGCCTGGACCAGCCTCGTCCCCCACGCCCTCGCCCTCCCGCCCGAGGACTTCACCACCTGGCAGGGACGGTTCCTCGCCTGCGAAGCCTGCTGGTACCTCATGGACCGCGGCAACTCCGCCACCGTCCTCCCCCGCCTCAAGGCCCTCCACGACACCTGGACACGGCAACTCGGCCCCGACGACGAGGAAACCCTGTGGGCCGCCAACTACCTCGCCCGGGCCTACAGCGACACCCTGGACCACGCCAGTGCTCGCGCCCTCGACGAAAACACCCTCGAACGCCGCAAGCGCGTCCTCGGCGACGACCACCCCGACACCCTCATCAGCGCCAACAACCTCGCCCTCCGCCTCGCCGCCCTCGGTGACACCCAGACCGCCCACGATCTGGGCCAGGACACCCTCGAACGCCGCAAGCGCGTCCTCGGCGAGGACCACCCCTACACCCTGAGCAGCGCCCACAACCTCGCCCTCCGCCTCGCCGCCCTCGGTGACACCCAGGCCGCCCACGACCTCGACCGCGACACCCTCGAACGCCGCAAGCGCGTCCTCGGCGAGGACCACCCCAACACCCTGAGCAGCGCCAACAACCTCGCCAACCGCCTCGCCGAACTCGGTGACACCCAGGCCGCCCACGATCTGGGCCAGGACACCCTCGAACGCCGCAAGCGCGTCCTCGGCGAGGACCACCCCGACACCCTGAGCAGCGCCAACAACCTCGCCAACCGCCTCGCCGAACTCGGTGACACCCAGGCCGCCCACGACCTCGACCGCGACACCCTCGAACGCCGCAAGCGCGTCCTCGGCGAGGACCACCCCGACACCCTGAGCAGCGCCAACAACCTCGCCAACCGCCTCGCCGAACTCGGTGACACCCAGGCCGCCCACGACCTCGACCGCGACACCCACGAACGCCGCAAGCGCGTCCTCGGCGAGGACCACCCCAACACCCTCACCAGCGCCCACAACCTCGCGATCTGCCTCGCCGAACTCGGTGACACCCAGACCGCCCACGATCTGGGCCAGGACACCCTCGAACGCCGCAAGCGCGTCCTCGGCGAGGACCACCCCGACACCCTGAGCAGCGCCCAGCTCGCGAAGCGCCTTGCCACGGACAGGGGAGACACCGACGAGAGCTGAGCTGTGCGTCAGTTGTCGCTCGGCACAGCCTTCAGCAGGTTCGGGACGCCGCAGACGCCGGCGAGCAGATCGGCGTAGCCCTGACCCTGCGCCTACAGCACCTGCCGGTTCTTGTACAGCCCGAACAGGAAACCTTGGAGCGGTACGTCTGCCAGTCCTGGCGCTTGTTGCGCAGGAACTGACGCGTCTCCCCTCTCGCCTGCGGCATATCCAAGGCACACAGCGTTAACCTGTGGCGGAGTCGTTGGCAGGTGTCATCCGCGGCCGATCTCGCCGCGCATCGCACGGCCCACAGACGGCCCAGAATGCAAGCGGCTCGACTGTGAACCCGCCGGGTCAGACCAGGCCCGAGAGGTCGCTGCCCAGGGCCTCACACCTATGGCGACTGCCGCTGAAGGTGTCACTGGCATTCGCGCAGCTCAGGCGCCTGCAGTGACAGAGTGACAAGTGAGCTTGCTCCGCTTTGACGGACACCCTCGTTGTAGTGGTCAGGCCGCGAGGACGGCCTCGTAGTCGGCGGGGCTGCGGTAGCCGAGGCTGCTGTGCAGTCTGCGTATGTTGTACCAGCCCTCGATCCACTCGAAGATCGCTGTGCGGGCTGCCGCGCGGCTGGGCCACGGCCGGTCCTCGATCAGCTCCCGCTTGAGCGTGGCGAAGAACGACTCCGCGAGGGCGTTGTCCCAGCACTGGCCGGTGCGACCGACTGACAGACGGACTCCGAACTCGCTTGCCAGTATGGCGAATTCACGGCTGGTGTACTGACAGCCGCGGTCCGAGTGGAAGATCACCGGACCGTCGGGACGCCGGCTGCGGCAGGCGGTCCGCAGGGCGTCGGCGACGAGCTCGGTCCGCAGGTGGTCGGCCGTGGCCCAGCCGACCACGCGGCGCGAGGCGATGTCGATGACGGTGGCCAGGTAGAGCCAGCCCTCACCGGTCGGGATGTAGGTGATGTCGCCGCACCAGCGCACGTCGAGGCCGGTCGGGTCGGGCTGGAAGTCGCGCAGCACCAGGTCCGGCCGTGCGGCGGCGTTCGGGTCCGGGATCGTGGTGCGGTGGCGCCGCCTGCGGCGCCGGCCCTGCAGCCCCGCCTCGCGCATCAGGCGGGCGACCCTGCGGCGGCCGCAGCCGTCACCGTCCCGGCGGAGCACGGCGTGGATGCGTGGGGCGCCGTAGCTGCCCCGCGACGTCTCGTGGACCTCGGTGATCTTCTCCGTCAGCTCGGCGTCGCGGACCGCGCGGGGACCGGGCGCGCCATTGCGGCGGGCGTAGAAGGCGGCACGGGAGACCTTGAGCAGTTCACACGCCCGCTTGACGCTGTGACCTGCCTGCTTCTCCGCCTCGATGAACGGGTGCACCGTCACCGGGTCTCTTCGCGAAGAAAGCCGTCGCCCGCTTCAGGACCTCGACGTCCTCACGTAGCCGGCGGTTCTCCCGCCGAAGCCTCGCCAGCTCCTCGCGCTCGTCGCTGGTCAGGCCGTCCCGCTCGCCGGTGTCGACCTGGGTCTGGCGCACCCAGTCCCGCACTGCGGTTTCGGTCAGGTCGAAGTCCTTCGCGACCTGGCCGACCGAGCGGTCACCGCGTCGGCACAGCTCGACGATCTCCGCCTTGAACTCCGGCGTGAACGAGCGACGAGGGCGCGGCTTCTTCTTCCCCATGCTCTCCATGATGGACATCATCCTTCCGGGGCCGAAGCCCCTGATCAGGAGTGTCCGTCAAAGCGGATCAAGCCCACAAGTGTGACAGTCGCCTGACGCCCTGAGCTGTCACTCCGCCGTAACATGACCTGCGGACGCATGTGCTCACCGGAGACTTTGAAACGGCCCTGGCAAGGCCATCCCCACCTGGAGAGGCAACGCTGAAAAGGCTCACTCATACTGATCTGGGGGCCTACATTTCCTGCAGAGGTAAATCACTGGAGGATCACCATGGCGTTGCGATCGGCGGTACGTTCACAGCTGTCCAGGATTTCGACTTTTGGGGCTCGACGGCGCGCGGACGAGGCAGGCTACGACGCATTCATCTCCTATGTTCGCGAGCCGGACGCCATCCTTGCAGCCGCATTGCGTGATGGCCTTCACTCATTCGCGCGCCCCTGGTACCGCCTTAGAGCAATGAGAGTATTTCGGGATGAGTCAAGCCAATCAGCAACCTCGGAGATGTGGCCATCATTTGAGCGAGCGCTGAGAGCGTCCAGATTCCTCATTCTCCTGGTGTGTCCGGAGATGAAAATGAGGGCATCAGTAATCCGTGAGATTCGCTGCTGGCTAAAGCGTGATCCCGCCGGCGAAAACCTGATTCTGGTGCTCACTGCTGGAAAACTGACATGGAACGAAGAAGCTTGCGACTTTGATGGGCTGGTCGAAAACGAGGAAACTGGCGAGCTTGAGGAATCGGCGTTGCCCGCAGAGCTGTACGGCGTCTTCCGGCATGAGCCATTATATCTACCTCTCGACCGAGTGAATGACTCCAATCAGCTCACCCTCTTGAATCCGAGGTTCAGTGCTCCTCTTGCCCAAATCGCGGCGCGGATCCACGGCCGACCCGTTGACGAGCTGGCAGGCGAAGATGTAACGCAGCACAAGCGGAGAACTCGGATGATCCGCGTTGCAGTATCTGGCTTGGCAGCGTTGGCTCTCGTGGCGAGTGGAGCGGCCGTTGTTGCCATCCGACAGCGACAGATCGCTGTGGAGCGTCTCGCCATTGCTAATTCGCGCCAGCTGGCCACCGCCGCCGGGCTTCGGAGTCAAAGCGATTTACAGACAGCGATGTTGCTCAGCGCTGCTGCCTTCCAGATCAGTAAAACTGCCGAAGCCCGGGCTAATCTCATGCAGCAATTGCAGCGCAGCCAACACGTGGAACGGTTCGTAACTGGGCCAGGCAAGGCGATTAGCAGTCTTGCGCTCAGCCCTGACGGCCGCACACTCGTCTCGGTCAGCACAGACAGCAGCCAGCTCCTACTGTGGGATCTGGAACATCCCAAGGCTCCGGCTCGTACGTTGCGAGGTGGCCGCCATGCCTACTCGGCGGTGTTCAGTCCCGACGGGAAGACTCTCGCAGTTAAAGAGGTTGACAGGGTTGTTCTATGGGACCCCACCTCGGGGACGAGTAAGGCAACGTTTAACGGAACCGGGCCCCCTGCCTTCAGCCCAGACGGACACATCCTTGCCATCCCCGGCATTGACAAGACCGCCCGGTCCTATCCCTCGGGCAAGATCACTCTCTGGGACGTTGACACTCGCACAGAGGTGGACACCCTGCTGGGTGACGCGGGCGAGGCCACTGGCCTCTTCAGTCCAGATGGCCGGATCCTCGCGATGAACCAGGGAGCCGACGTCTTGTTGTGGGACGTCAGCACTGGCACTCTGCTGGGGACACTGACCGGCGGTCACACCCGCGGGGTGTTAGACATGGCCTTCAGTCCAGATGGACGGATGATCGCCACTGGGGGCCACGACGCCAAGCTGATCCTCTGGGACGTCGCGACACGTGCAACCCTGGCCACCTGGGAGCGGGACGGCGATGTCAACGCCGTTGCTTTTAGCCCGGACGGCAGAATCTTGGCGGCCGGCGACAATAGTGCTGGCATCAGCCTCTGGGATGTAGCCAACCGAACCCGGCTCGACATCCTCGGCGGCGGCCACACCAGTGCCGTTCTCGACATCGCTTTCAGCCCGGACGGGCGAAAACTGATCTCCTCAGGCAACGACGGCAGACTCATCATGTGGAACATCATTCCGCAGAACCCAATGATCGTCACCACGGTTCCGGGCACGGGGAAAGACTATTCTGGCAGCCCCGCATTCAGCCCTGACGGAAACATTTTGGCGTTCCCGACCGATGGCGGGGTCCTTCTCTGGGACATCCCACGACAGGCTCGACTGGCTCGTCTGCCCGGCTCAGGAGACCATCCTGCTTTCAGCCCGGACGGTCGCACCCTCGCCACCATTGCGGGTACAGACATCCTTCTTTGGGACGTCGCTCGCCGCTCCAAGACGGCGACCCTGGCCGGCGCCACGCCCACCGATCCGGCGAGCACGGGGGTTGTCTTCAGCCCAGACGGCAGCACCCTTGCCGCCGCAGCCAACCGTGCTGTTGTTTTGTGGGATGTGGCCCGCCGTGAGCGGGTCGCTACGCTCATCCCCCAAGAGGGCGATGATTACCAGGTACACGGCTTGGCCTTCAGCCCCAATGGTCGACTTCTAGCCGCCGGAGGTTATGGCTTTAATAGAATTATTATTTGGGATGTTGCAAAGAAAGCCCAGCGCAGTGCATTCTCTAGCGGTAGCGGCGAAACCGTATACCGGCTGAGCTTCAGCCCTAAGGGCGATGTCCTCGCTTGGAAAGCCTTAGAAAGCGCAAACACTGCCGTCGGCGGCGACTTTGGCATCATCCTGTGGGATATCAAGGCGAAGGCGAGGCGTACTACCTACACCCTCCATGCCGCACTCGGCGAAGCTGTCGCCTTCAGCCCGGACGGGAGCATGCTCGCCTCTGACGGCGGCGGCGTCAGTCTCTGGTCGATTGCACAAGGCGAACAGATGGCCATCTTGACCGTCCCCTGGAATCCGGACCCGACCTACCTGCGCGGCCCCGTCTTCAGCCCCGACGGCCGTTTCCTGGCGACGACTGGATCCGACAACAGCATCGTTCTCTGGGACGTGGACGCCAAATCATGGGTCCACCGTCTGTGCATGAAAGCCGGCCGGGCCATCACGCCGAGTGAGTGGGACTCAATCCTGTCTGGCCAGCCGTATCACTCCGTCTGCGGACAATGAGCCACTTCAGAGCGGCCACCGATCGGATGACGGTCGGGCGGTTGCGGGCCAAGGCAGAACGGGCAGGGCTCCCAGGCAGTTGGGTGGGGTATCTGACGTCTCAACTCTTTTACCTCGTCGATCCCCGTCTCGTCCAGGAACACCCCAGCCCACCCGCCCGAAGCGCGGCCACCACCGGAAGCACCCGCTCCCGATCCACCCGCGCATAGCTGAAGAACACCTCACCCGACGCGTCCACCCAACCCCGGCCCAGGGAGCGGGCGGCTCGCCGTGGATCCTCCGAGTAACACCAGGGTCGAGCTGTCGCTGTCCGCGGGGCCGATGGTTACGGCAACTGTCACCGCGGGTGTCACTGACATTCACGCAGTTCAGAGCGCTTGCAGTGACAGAGTGACAGGTGTGACAACAGGAAAGTCTCCATGGCTGTCACACCATCAGTTTCATCGGCCTCCCAAAGTGTCCGGGTTGTTCATCAGGCCCCAGCAGAGGCACTGGGGCCGTTGTCAAGTTTCGCCCGTGGACGGTGGTTGTGCGTCTAGGGTCGTGGCCGAGTGTGGTGGCGTCGCGTGGTTGCGGGGTGGGCATGGTCGACGTGGGTGACGGGCGGCGGGTGGACTTCTTCATCAGCCACGCGGGTGCGGACCGGGCATGGGCTGAGTGGGTGGCCTGGCAGCTGGAGGATGCCGGCTACACCACCGAACTGGACTACTGGGACTGGGCTCCCGGCGAAAACTTCGTCCTCAGGATGAACCAGGCCCTGGACAGCGGCGGCCGGATGCTCGCCCTGTTCTCCGCCGCCTACTTCGAGCCGGATCGGTTTACAACCGATGAGTGGACCGCCGTCCTCACGGTCAAGGACAAGATGGTCCCGATTCGCCTCGACGACGCCAAAGCCCCGTCTATCTTGGGGGCGATCATCGCGGCCAGCATCCACAGTCTGGAGGCTGATGCGGCTCGCGCTGCCCTCCTGGAAGCCGTCCGGAGGGCGCTCGGGGGACGGGGCCGCCCCCACCAGGAACCAGGGTTCCCGGGCCCAGGGGGCTCAGGCCACCTGCGACGGCTGGGTGCCACTGGGCCTCGGCTGCCCGGCAGCCTGCCCGGTGTGTGGAACATCCCCACCCGTAACGCGTCCTTCACCGGCCGCGACGAGCTGCTCGTTCGCCTCCGAGCCGGCCTCACCACCGGCAGCCCGGTCACCGTGCAGGCCATGCACGGCCGCGGCGGCATCGGCAAGACCCAGCTCGCCATCGAATACGCCCACCGCTTCGCCGGCGAATGCGAACTCGCCTGGTGGATCCGCGCCGAGGAACCCGCACTCATCGGCGAACAACTCACCGCCCTCGCTGCCCGCATCGGTGCCGCCCCCGCCGACGCCACCCCCGCCGAGGCGTGGGAGGCCCTCGCCGCCGAACTGCGCACCCGATCCCGCTGGCTCCTGATCTTCGACAACGCGGAGGACCCTGCGGCCCTGCGCCCCTACCTGCCCGGCGGCACCGGCCACATCCTCATCACCTCCCGCGACCCCGCCTGGCACACACTCGCCATCCCCCTCGACATCGACGCGTTCACCCGCCCCGAATCCGTCGCTCTGCTCCGCGACCGTGTCCCCACTCTCACCGATGCCGACGCGGACCACCTTGCCCAGGACCTGGACGACCTCCCCCTCGCCCTGGTCCAAGCCGCCGCCCTACTCGGCGGAAGTCTCACGCTGGCCCAGTATCGCGACCTGCTTGCCGCGCAAATCAGCGACCTGCTCGACGAAGGCCGCCCCTTGGACTACCCGCTGCCCCTGGCTGCACAGATCCGCCTGAGCCATCAACGCTTGGCCCAGGAAAGCCCGCAGGCGGCTGCGCTGCTCCGCGCCTGCGCACTGCTGGCCCCCGAACCCTTCCCCCTCGACGCCTGCACCCGCCCCGTCCCCGACCCGGACACCACCGTCCAGCCCCT
>NZ_JBEYFP010000249.1:0-8047 GCF_040634455.1 Kitasatospora sp. NPDC007106 | reverse complement strand
GTCGTCCCGCGGGACGAAGCGCAGCGGCGTACCCGGCCGGGCCTGCGCCGCCGCGGCGAGGTCGGCCCGCGGGACGACGCCGATCACCGGATAGCCGCCGGTGGTGGGGTGGTCCGCGAGGAAGACCACCGGCAGGCCGTCCGGCGGCACCTGCACCGCGCCCAGCAGCATGCCCTCGCTGGGCAGTTCGCCGCCGCGCCGCCGGGCCACCGGCGGCCCCTCGGTGCGCAGCCCGATCCGGTTGGACGCCGCGGCCACCCGGTACCCGGCGCCCGGCGGCGGCCCGGCGAACCAGTCGGCGTGCGGACCGGGCAGCAGACCGAGCACCAGCTCCCGCGGTGGGCCGGGCAGCGGCACCAGCTCCGCCGCCGGCCCGGGGCGGACGGTGCCGACCGGCAGCCGGTCGCCCTTCGCCAGCGGCGCCGGGCCGAGGCCGGAGAGCAGGTCGGCCGAGCGGCTGCCCAGCACCGGCGGCACCGCGATGCCGCCGGCCACCGCGAGGTAGCTGCGCACCCCCGAGGTCGCGGGACCCACCTCCAGCAGTGCGCCGGCCGGCACCCGGACCGCCGCCCCCCACGCGGCCGGCCGCCCGTCCACCCGGACGGGCGCGGGCGCGCCGGTCACCGCGACCAGCAGCGGCGCCGACGCCCGCAGCGCCGTCCCGCCGAGGGTGGTCTCCAGCCCGGCCGCCTCCGGCGGGTTGCCGAGCAGCCGGTTCGCGGCCCGCAGGGCCGGCTCGTCCAGGGCGCCCGCGCGGGGCACACCGAGGTGGGCGACGCCGCGCCGCCCGAGGTCCTGCACGGTCGTCAGCGGGCCCGGCCGCACCACCAGCAGCTCAGCCACCGGCCACCGCCTCGAACCGGACCCGGGTGCCCGGCGTCAGCAGCGCGGCCGGTTCGCGCGCGGTGTCCCACAGCCGCAGCGCGGTGTGCCCGATCAACTGCCAGCCCCCGGGCGAGGAGCGCGGGTAGACACCGGTGTACGGGCCGGCGAGGGCCACCGAGCCGGCCGGGACGGTGCTGCGCGGGGTGGTCCGGCGCGGCACGCGGTACCGCTCGGGCAGCCCGGTGAGGTAGCCGAAGCCGGGGGCGAAGCCGCAGAACGCCACCCGGTACTCGGCTCCGGTGTGGATCCGCACCGCAGCCTCCGGGGACACCCCCCAGAGGCCGGCGACCTCGGCCAGGTCCGCGCCGTCGTACACCGTCGGCACGGTCACCGACGGGCCCTCGGCGGGCGGGTGTTCGGGCAGCTCCCAGCCGGCCAGCGCCCGGGTGAGCGTGGTGCGGTCGGCGACGCCGTCCAGCAGCACGGTGCAGGCGGCCGGCACGATCTCGGCGACCTCGGGCAACTCGTCGCGGCGGGCCAGCAGTTCGGCGTAGAGGGCGGCGACCTGCTCGGCGCTGCCCGCGGTGACGAGCAGGGCGTCCTCGCCGACCGGGCGCACCACCGGGCCGCCCGCCGCCCCGGGCTCCTCGGACGGCCCGCCGGCCTCGGACCGCTGACCGGCCATCAGGTGAACGCCTCCACCCGGACTCCGGCCGAGGCGAGCGCCCCGCGCACCCGCCAGGCCAGCTGGGCGGCGCCGGGGGTGTCCCCGTGGACGCAGAGCGAGCGGGCGCTGACGGCCACCGCCTCGCCGCCGGCGGCCGCGACCGTGCCGTCCCGGGCCAGCCGCACGGCGCGGGTGATCACCGTCTCCGGGTCGTGCACCACGGCGCCGGGCTCCCGCCGGGGCACCAGCGTCCCCGCCCGGGTGTAGGCCCGGTCGGCGAAGGCCTCGGCGACGACCGGCAGACCCACCCCCTCGGCGACGGCGAGCAGCTTGGAGCCCGGCAGGCCCAGGACCGGCAGCGGGCCGTCGCAGACCGCACCCGCCCGCAGCACTCCGGAGACCACGGCCTCGGCCTGCTCGTCGTCGGCCACCACCCGGTTGTAGAGCGCGCCGTGCGGCTTCACGTACGACACCCGCGAGCCGGCCGCCCGGGCGAAGACCTGCAGGGCGCCGATCTGGTAGGCGATCTCGTCGGCGAGCTCGTCCGGCGGCACGTCCATCGCCCGCCGCCCGAAGCCGGCGAGGTCCCGGTACGAGACCTGGGCGCCGATCCGGACACCGCGTTCCGCGGCCAGTGCGCAGACCCGGCGCATGGTCGACGGGTCACCCGCGTGGAAGCCGCACGCCACGTTGGCGCTGGTCACCACGGACAGCAGGGCCTCGTCGTCGGTCAGTGTCCAGCGTCCGAACCCCTCGCCGAGGTCCGCATTGAGATCGATCACCGGGTCCGTCACGCGTCCGTCCGCCTTCCAGCAGCTCCTGCTGGTGATCGTAGGGCCTGATCGTTTGCCGGGGTGCCGGGCCCGTCACCCCGGGCGCAGGGTTTTGCCGAACGTCCGTCACCCGTTCGCCTCCGGCGGCCCGTCGAACGGCCCGACGGGCCCGGCAGGCGGGGGAGTTGGGGAGCTCGGCACAGCCCGCGGCGCAGCGCGGTCAGAGTAGGACGATCGCCAGGACGAACAGGGGCACGACGGAGACGATCCACACGGCGGTGCCCGCGGCACAGGCCCGCACGATCCACAGTCCCACCCGGACGGGGCCGAGCGGGCCGCCGTCGCGGATCCACCGCCGGGTCAGCACGCAGTTCGCCGCGGGCCCGAGGCAGAGCGACAGCCACCACATCAGGACACCGACCGGCGAGTGCGTGAACGCCCCCACCGTCCCGGGCGCGGCAGACCAGAGCACGTACAGGGCGACCTGGACCGCGAGTCCGGCGCCGAGCACCCCGAGCGCCCGCGACGTCGGCGCACCGGTCGGAACCGTGCGTTCCGGGACCGTCCGGAGGTACGCGGGGAGGGCCGGAATCAGCGGCTCGGGCGGGGGCGTCACCGGGCCGGCCTCAGCGCCCGGGCGGCCTCGGCCGCCACCGCGGCCGACCGCACGACGAACTGCCGCCGGCGGACGCCCAGCACCCGCAGGGCCGGTCCGTGGTCCAGCGCGACGAACCCGGCCGCGGCGGTCGCGAGCAGCCGCCAGAAGGCGACGGCGGGGGAGCGCAGCGCGGCGGGCAGCAGCCCGATCGACTCCCGCAGCCGCAGGCAGTGGAAGGGGATGTGGCGCAGCTCGTCCGCGGCGATCCGGCCGGCGACCTCGGCGACCAGCCCGTCCGCGGCCCCGTCCCGCACGGACCGGTAGTACGGCACGGCCACCACCTCGGCGACCAGCAGCACCATCAGCTCCAGCCGCAGCCCGAGCAGCCGCCGGAGGCGGACGAAGAGCGCGTCGCTCCAGTGCGAGCCGAGCAGCGGCGCCCCGGCGGCCTCCAGCAGAGCGGCCAGCAGCCGGGCGTGGTTCTGCTCCTCGGCGACGAACAGCCGGACGGCGGCCGCGTAGTCGGCATCGCCCGCGGCGTCGGCCTTGCCGATCAGGTTCGTCCCGTCGCCGTCCTCGCCGACCTGGAACTTCTGCAGGCTGCGCAGCAGGGCGGCGGACGCCCGGGCGCCCCGGGACCAGTCCGGGTCGCCGAGTTCCGCGCGCCGGACCGCCTCGGCGGTGAAGTGCGCCACCCAGCGGGCGTGGTCGAGGCGGTCGAGGCCGGCCGGTGCGCCGGTGGCGGTGGTGGTGGTGGCGGTGGTGTCGGCGGCGGAGGTGTCGGCGGCGGTCATCGGACGGCCACCGGGGCGGTGAAGCCGTTCGGCACGGTGACGGCCCGGGACCACTCCAGCCGGCGGATCACCCGCAGCACGATCAGCAGCGGGACGGCGCCCACCACGCCGAACGACATGTCGATGAATCGCCAGTACAGCGGGATGCCGCGGAGTGGGCCGCAGATCAGCGCCAGCGGCAGGACCCCGGCGCACGCCAGCAGCGCCCAGCGGATCACCCAGACGTTGCGCACGGGGTCGCGCAGCGGACCCCAGAACGCGGTGGCGATCACCAGGTGCGCGAAGGCCAGCCAGTCGGTGCCGTAGGCGAGGAAGGGGTAGCGCGCGTTGGTGTCGGCGATGCCGTCGCGGACCCGGGCCACCCGCTCGGCGAGGGCCGGCCAGTGCCCGCCGAGGCCGCTGCCGTCGACCGCGGAGGCCAGCCAGCGGGTCTCGGACTCCAGCGGGAATGCGGTCAGGCCGCTCAGGACGAGGCAGACGATGAAGATCCACAGCCAGGTGCGGATGCGCCGCAGTGCGGCGTCCCGGTCCACCGCCGGGTCGGTGTCCTTGGTCATGGCCCGACTCTAGACCCAGGAATTGAACACGTTCAAGTAGGAAACTGAACATGTTCAACAGATGGGCGGGCGGCACCCGGGGCCGCCGGAACCGGGGCAAGCAGGCTCGTTTCGGATGTTGTCGGTGCGAACCTCTAACCTTGTCCACCGTGACCGCCATCGCAGACCAGTCCGCCGAGTACGAGCTCCGGCCGCCCGCCGCAGCCGCCCGGCCCGCACCCGGCCCGGCCGCCGACGAGGGCCTGGCCCGCCGGCTCAAGGCGCTGGCCTGCACCGCACCGCTGCACGACCTCGACGCGCGCAAGGTCAACCTGGCCGGCGAGTACAGCTCGTACACGATGGCCGAGGTCGGCCTCGCGGTGATCGACCTCGTCACGCTCAACATGGACTTCGACACCGGCGCCGACCGCGACATAGTGCTCGGCCGCCTGCAGCCCCGGATCGCCGCGCAGAACCCGACCCGCAGCACCGCCGAGCACGAGCGGGTCGGCCGCTGGGTGCTGGAGTCGCTGATCAACGTCGGCAGCGTCGACCGCGGCTTCCGCGCCGTCTACGGCACCTTCGGCCCGGACGGCGCCTACGTCCGCCGCGACTACGACTTCAAGCTCGTCGAGGAGGTGCCGGGGCCCGACGGCGGCGTCTACCTGCGCACCACCGACGAGGCCGTCAACGTCCTCGTCGGCGCCCTCGACACCGACGTCACCTCCGCCCAGATCGCCGCCGAGGTCAAGCTGGAGGTGCTGATCCGCCGCGGCCGCCTCGCCGACGCCCAGCTCGCCGCCGAACAGGCCCGCTACCGCACCGTCCAGTACGCCGAGACGCTGCGCCGCGCCCTGGAGGCCACCCGCCGCAACGTCCGCGCCGTCGACTGGATGGAGACCGTCCCCGACCTCATCGACGAGGCCCTGGACCACATCGCCGACCGGTACCGGCACGAGAACGCGATCCTCACCAACATCCGCAAGGCCCGCGACGAGAGCATCGACCCCGAGCACAAGCGGCGCGCCGCCGAACTCGTCGACATCGTCAAGGACTGCATCCGCCGCCACACCCAGCTGCAGACCCGCCTGCTGGAGGCCGGGCCGCTCTTCCGCGCCGAACAGGACCGCCAGGCCTTCGCCGCCCCCAGCGCCCGCAGCGGCATCGACCTGTACGGACACCTGCTCGCCCCGCTGCTGGAGCTGCCCGTCGAACAGGCCGTCCGGCCCACCGACGCCTTCTTCGCCCGCGGCACCGGCCTGCGGACACCCGTCTCCGTCCGGGTCGCCGACCTCGTCGACCTGCTGCTCACCCCGCCCGTCGAACGCGAGCACCTCGGCGCGGAGCTCCCGGAGCCGGACCTCGTCGCCACCCCCGACGACAGCCGCTTCAGCGAGGCCCAGCTCGAAGCCGCACTCGACCTCCTCGACCTGCCCGCGGACGCGCCCCGACGGCTCTCCGGCCTGCTCGCCGACGCCCGCCGCCAGGACCCGGACCTGCCCTACCTGGTCGCCCTGCTCGCCGTCCACGCCGCCAGCCCGCCGGTCGGCACCGCCTACCGCCAGGGCGAGGAGCGCCTGCTCTTCGCCGTCGACGACGGCACCCACCTCGACGACCCCGAATTCGGCGGCGCCGACCTCATCGTCGGCAGCGCCCTCCTCGACGCCGCCGGCATGGCCGCCGACCGCAAGGAGGCCGGCTGATGCCACGGCCGACACGAGCGGCACACCCCCAGGGGCGCGGGGAACCGCGCAACCCGGGAGTGGCCGACCGCACGGGTACGGCCGGCTTCCAGGGGCGCGGGGAACCGCGCGAAGCGGAAGGCCACCGTCCCGCACCCGCCCCACCAGGGGCTCACCCCACCCCCCGAGTGCGCCTCCCCCGGACTGCGCCGTTCCCCGCGCCCCTGGCGCTTGCCCCTCGACAGCTCGTATCCCGTTCCCGCAAGGAGTCCCGTCCGTGACGATCAACCACGATGCGGCGTGGGCCCCCGAGGCGGAGCCGGTGGCGGCGCCCCTCACCCCCGCCGACGTCGCCGACGCCGCCCGGCTGGTCTCGTTCGGGCTGCAGGCCAAGCTGCTCCCGGCGCGGGACGCCGAGTACGCCGAGCTGGTCCGCCGCTACCGCGAGGACCCTCCGTTCGCGCGGCTCGCCGACGCCGTCGCCACCGGCATGGGCCTGGTGGTGCTGGAGGTGTCGCCGCGGGCCGGCATGGCCGTCGCCGCCGACGAGGACTCGGTCTTCGCGGTGCGGATGGGCGACTACTCCCGCCGTGCGGCGTCCGAGTCGACCGACCGCTTCCTGCACGGCCTCGCGCACCTCGCGGTGGCGGCGCTGGCCTTCCCCCGTCCCGAGGACCTCGCCGACGACGGCTACCTGGGCCGGGTGACGGTCAACGGTGTGGACGCCTTCGTCCGGCAGGCGTGCCGCCGGCTGGAGGAGCGGGCCGAGGCGCAGGGCGCGGTCACCGACCCGGCCAGCGACGCCCCGGGCCTGGAGGCGGCCTGGCGGGTGTGGGCCCGCCGTTCGTCCACCGGTGCGACGAAGGACGCCCGCCGCCTGGCGGGTTCCACCACCGGCATCGTCTCGAAGGCGGTGCTGTTCCTGGTCGACTCCGGCTTCCTGCAGAAGACCTCGGACGACGCGGGCGGCACCTTCCGCACCACGGCCCGTTACCAGTTGCAGGTCCGCGACCTGGCCGGTTCGGCCGCGATGGCGGAGCTCACCGACCTCGGCGTCGTGCCGGTGACGGACGGTACGGCGACGCTGATGCCCGCCGACGACTCCGACGAACTCGTCGCCGACGCCGGACTGCCGTTCCACTCCCTCTGAACCTGCCTCCGACCTGCACCCGCCCCTCCACCCGTCACCCTGGAGAACCGCAGCACCATGTACGAGCTCAACCGGGTCCGCCTGTACTCGATCGGACCGGCCGGCGCCCGGTACGCCGACACGGTCCTCGACCTGCGCGGTGTCGGCGAGCCCGTGGCGGAGCCCGCCCCGCAGCAGATCGGCCTGTTCGGCGGCGAGCCGGAGGGCCCGCGGCGGCGCCCGGCCCCGGCCGGCGTGCTGTTCCTGGAGAACGGCGGCGGCAAGTCCGTCCTGCTGAAGCTGATCTTCTCGGTGATGCTGCCCGGACACCGCAACACCCTGGGCGGCGCCAGCTCCGGCGTGCTGCGCAAGTTCCTGCTCGCGGACGACTGCGGCCACGTCGCCCTGGAGTGGCAGCACACGGTGACCGGCGAGCTGATCGTCGTCGGCAAGGTCAGCGAGTGGCGCGGCCGCCAGGTCTCCTCCGACCCGCGGAAGTTCGCCGAGCTCTGGTACTCCTTCCGGCCCGGCCCCGGGCTGACCCTGGACTCCCTGCCGGTCGCCGAGCGGGCCAGCCTGGCCGGCGACCAGAAGGCCCGCGGCCGCCGCCGCACCATGAAGGGCTTCCGGGACGCCATGACCGAGGCCGGCAAGGCCTACCCGTACCTCGACCTCACCTTCGAGGAGATCCACGACCGCTGGAACGAGCACCTCGGCGACCTCGGCCTCGACCCCGAACTCTTCCGCTACCAGCGGGAGATGAACGCGGACGAGGGCGA
The DNA here is from genome assembly GCF_040634455.1 of Kitasatospora sp. NPDC007106. Lineage (NCBI taxonomy): Bacteria > Bacillati > Actinomycetota > Actinomycetes > Kitasatosporales > Streptomycetaceae > Kitasatospora > Kitasatospora sp. NPDC007106. The sequence goes on along the minus strand of NZ_JBEYFP010000249.1, from coordinate 264 downwards.
GGCGGCCGGCCTGTTCGCGGTGAAGCACGACGCCGACTTCACCGACCTGCTGCTGCGCGCCGTCACCGACACCCGGGACACCGACGGCCTCGCCGACCTCGTCCACGGCTTCGCCGCCAAGCTCGGCCGCCGTGCCGAGCTCACCGCCGAACGCGACTTCACCGCCGGCTCGCTGGACCTGCTGCAGCGGATCGTCGACGCCACCGCCGCCGAAGGGGTGGACACGGCCCCGGGGCCGTGCTGTCATTCTGGCTGCCCCGATTT
>NZ_JBEYFP010000248.1:0-8072 GCF_040634455.1 Kitasatospora sp. NPDC007106 | reverse complement strand
CCGCAGCGCCCGCAGGCGCCCACCCCGCCCCCGGCGGGGGCGGCGGAGCCGCGGGCGGGGCCGCCGGGGGCGGGGTGGGCGCCTGCGGGCGCTGCGGCGCGGACAGGTCGTAGTCGTAGCCGCACTCCTCGCAGTACCGGCCGGTCTGCGGGCTGCGGCAGATCGGGCAGGTCACCAGGCCCGCGGTGATGTCCGGGCCGCCGTGCGACGGCTGGCCGTGGCCGTGGCCGCCGCCGCCGATGGACAGCCCGCCGAGGCCGCCGCGGCGCCCGTAGGGAGGCTCCTCGTAGGACGGCTCCTCGTAGGGCGGCTGCCCGTACCCGGAGTCGCGGCCGGCCGGCTCGTAGGGGGGCCGCTCGTAGCCGCCCGGGCCGCCGTACGCCGGACCGCCCGGGGGCGGGGGCGGCGGGGCGGAGGCGGGCGGGGGCGGCGGGTAGCCGGACCCGGCGGGAGCGCCGAACGGCGAGCCCTGGGCCGGCGGGGCGCCCGGGACGGCCAGACCGGGCGGCGGAGTCATCGGGAAGCCGCAGAAGTCGCACCAGTCCTCGGCCTGCGACTCATGGCCCCTAGGGCAGATCGGCATCAAATCCCCCACATCAGCAGGTCCGGCCCAGGGAATCGGCCGGTCATCTCTTCACTCGCACGGTCTTGGTCGACCGGGTCTCGAGTGTCATCGAGTCGGCCTCGCTCACGTTCTTACGGAATCGAACCGTACCCTCCTTCGGATCCACCACGTCGACCACCTTCTCCAGCAGACGGAACGTGCCGTCGTTGCCGGTCACGTGGGCGAGCCGGACGGCCGCGCCCAGCTTGGCGGTGGCCCGGTCGACGTCCCCCGCGCGGTGGGCGGCGAGGCCCTCCTGGATGGACGCGGCCAGCTCGGCCTGGCCGGTGTAGTGGGCCACCTGCTGGTTGATCCGGGTGGATGAGGCCAGGTCGTCGGTCCACACGGCCCGGACGAGGCCCTGGGAGAGCGTCTCGGCGGTGCCGTCGGGCCGCGGCAGCACCAGGCTGACGCGGGCGGCCAGCATCTCGTCGCCGACGGCGGCGGCCGGCACCTCGACGCAGACGTGGTAGTCGCGGCTCTCGTCGCCCCAGGAGCCGGTCGGGTAGTCGCCGGCCCGGGGGCCGGTGTCGGTGCGGCGGCCGGTGAGGTCCTCGACCGAGGGCGCGACCTGCTTGACGTACTTCACCACGGCGTTGGCCGGGGTCCAGATCCGCAGCGCGACGTCCGCGACCTGCTTGCCCATGGTGGCGGACATCATCGCCCGGAAGTCGTCCGCCAGGCCGGAGGGCTCGGCGACGATGTCGACGGTGCCGAGCAGCGCGGAGGAGATCCGGCGCAGCTCGTCGACCTCCCAGTCGGTGCCGACGCCGCGGCAGTCGGCGGTGAAGTACCCGGCGGCCCGCTCCAGGACGGCCTGCAGCTCGGCGGGCTTCTCGTGCTCGTTGCGCCCGTCGGTGAGCAGGATGCCGTGCCGGATGGAGCGCTCCGGGCGGCTCTCGAAGAGCCGGCGGGCGAGGGCCAGCCAGGTGCCGATGGCGGTGCCGCCCATCGGGGTGAGCTTGCGCAGGGCGGTCCTGGCGGCGGCCCGGGTGGACGGGTCGGCGACGGCCAGCTCGCCGCCGCCCGGGTAGACCTCCGCGGCCTCGTGGGTGCCGGCCACGACGGCGAAGGCGACGCCGTCGCGCAGGGTGTCTATCGCGGCGGCGGTCGCCTCGCGGGCGTTGCGCATCTTGGAGGCCGGGTAGTCCATCGAGCCGGAGCAGTCGATCATGATCACCACGGCGGCGTCGCCGCCGTCGGCGGAGGCGGGCAGCCGTCCGCCGGCGGTGCCGCCGCCCGTGGCGGTGACGGTCACGATCGCGTTGACCTCGCGGGCGCCCTCGGCGAGGTACTCGTTCTGGAAGATGTCGACGTCGAATCGGGGCGCGTTCGGCTTGGCCAGACTTGCCATGGGCTGAGGGCTCCTGTCGAGCGGGCGGGCGGGTCCGGTGGGGTCGTCGTGCGGTGGTCGGGTCGTCGTGCGGGCGCGTGGGGCCGCGCCGGTGCGGGCGCGCGGCGGCGAGGGCGCGCCGGCCTGCGGCGCGCCCGGGTGCGGCCGTCCTCAGTCGAGCGGTGCCGGGGCCGGCGGGAAGGGCGGCATCGGAGGTGCGGGCGGTGCGGGCGGCGCCGGGGGCGGCCCGTCCGGCAGGGTGGCGTCGTGCCCCTGCGGTGCGGGGGCCGCCTCGGCGGCGGGCCGCTGCACGGGCAGGTCGAGCAGGGTGGGCTCGTGCTCGGGCTCGCCCGGGGTGATCGGCAGCACCGCGACGGTGATGTTGTCGTGCCCGCCCGCGGTGACCGCGAAGTCGACCAGGGAACGGGCGGCGGCCAGCGGCTGTGTCCGGGCGTCGGCGCGGACGAAGAAGGCCAGGTCGGTGGCGGCCTCCGCGTAGTTCCACAGGCCGTCGGTGCAGATCAGCACCACGCCGGGCACGTGCGGGGTGAAGGCGACGGTGTGCGGCAGGAGCTCCTCGGCGTCGGCGCCGAGCCAGCCGGTGATGGCGTGCGCCCGCGGGTCGGCGTACGCCTCGGCCTCGCCCATCAGCCCGGCGGCCACCATCCGGGCGGCCCAGGAGTCGTCCTCGGTGAGCCGGTAGGGCTCGGCCGACTCGCGGTCGTCCGGGATCCAGTAGGCGCGGGTGTCGCCGACCCAGCCGATGGTGACCAGGCCGTCCGCCGCGATGGCGCTGACGTAGGTGCAGGCGGGCGCGTTGAGTCCGCCGTCCGGCCGGGCGCGGTTCTTGTCGTCGTAGGCGAGCTCGGTGACGGCCCGGGCGGCGTCGGCGATCGCGCGGCGCATCGCGGCGGTCGGGTCGTCACCGCGTTCCAGCGAGCTGAGCAGCGACTCGGAGGCGGCGTCCACGGCGGTCGCGGAGGCCTCGTCCGGGCGGGCGGAGGAGGAGACGCCGTCGCAGACCACGGCGACGACGGCGGGCCGGCCGCCGGGCAGCGAGGTGCCGGCGACGGTGAAGGCGTCCTCGTTGCGGTGGTGGCGCAGGCCGCGGTCGCTGACGCCGGCGACGCCGGCCATGGCCCGCTCCTGGTGGTCCCGCGGCCGCGGCTGCGCCTTGCCGCAGGACTCGCAGTACCCGTCGGGGGCGAGGCCGGTGGCTCCGCAGTGCGCGCAGGCGCCCGCGGCCGGCCCGGCCGGCTGGAGGTCGGGCACGGTCGCTCCGGGCCCCCGGACGTCGGTCACCACCCGGGCCCCGGCGGGTGCGGCGGGCCCGGCGGTGCTGTGTCCGCACGCGCCGCAGTAGGCGTCGTCCGGGGCCAGCGGCTCGGCACAGCTCGGGCACACGGTCTGCTGCTGCGGCATTGCTCACACCCACGTCCGTGGACGGGCACGGTTGGCCCGCTCCACCATCTCGATCCTCGTTCCGGCCCGGTCGGACAACCGTGCCAACACCCGGTAGGAGTGCTCCAGGGCGAAGCGCAGTTCCCGTTCGCCGGCAGGATGTCCGAGCACTTCGCAGGCCGGGTCCGCGCTGCCCGCGGCGGCCGTTCCGGAGCCGCCCGGGCGGCCCGCGACGACCCAGCCGAGGGCGGCGTCCAGCAGCTCGACGGAGAGCTCCTCGTGCCGCCGGGCGTCCAGGCCGAGCGCGGTGATCTGCTCGGAGCAGCGCACCAGGTCGGGGCCGAGCGGGTCGGTCGCAGGACGGTCGCTCAGCCGGGCGCGGACGGCGGCGATCCGTGCCGCGGTGTGGTGCGCGGAGGCCTCCGGCACCGCCTCCAGGGCGGCGACCGCGCCGGCCCGGTCGCCGGCCGCGAGCCGGACCCGGGCCAGCCCGAAGGCGGCGCCGACGTAGCTGCGGTCGGTGGTGGCGACCAGGCGGTGGAACTCGGCGGCGTCCTCGCCGTTGCCGAGCAGTTCGGCGCAGAGGGCGAGGGCCAGCTTGGGCGCGGCCTCGCCGGGGAACGCGTCGTACAGCGCGTCGAAGGCCTCGGCGGCGGCCCCCGCGCGGCCGGCGGCGAGGGCGGTGAGGCCGCGGTACCAGACGGCCCGCCAGTCCCCGGGGTGGTCCTGCTCGACGGCGTCGAGGTCGCGTGCGGCGGCCTCCGGGTCGCCGAGTTCCAGGTGGGCGCGCAGGGCCCGCAGGCGCAGTTCCAGCGAGGGCGCGGGGGCGGTGGCGAGCGCGGCCAGCGCCTCGCCGGGTGCGGTGCCGGCCAGGGCGGCGAGGAAGCCGGCGTTCGGGTCGGCGGTGTCCACCCGGGGCACCGGCAGGGCGAGGGCGGCGGCGGCCGGGTCCGGCGGGCCGGCGGCGGGGTCGGTGTCGAGCACCCGGACCTCGGGCCCGAACAGCGTGGAGAGCGCGGGCCGCGGCCGGCCGTCCTGCAGGGCGAGCACCTCGCGCAGGACGCCGGTGAGCTGGTCGGCCATCTCCTCGGCGGAGCCGAAGCGGCGGGCCGGGTCCGGGTCGGTGGCCCTGACGAGCAGTCGGTAGTACGACTCGTAGGCGGCGAACAGCGGGGCCTCGTCGGGGCCGGGCAGGTCGTGCCGGTGGGTGGTGTCGTAGCCGCGGAAGTCGAGGCTGAGCACGGCCAGGGTGCGGGCCACGGTGTAGAGGTCGGAGGCGGGTGACGGTCCGTCGGTGGCGATCTCGGGCGCCTGGTAGCCGACGGTGCCGTAGATCGGGCCGTCGTCGTCGAGGCGCCGGACGGCGCCCATGTCGATGATCTTGAGCGAGTCCTCGCTCTGGATCACGTTGTCGATCTTGAAGTCGCAGTACACCAGCCCGCGGGCGTGCAGGTAGCCGAGCGCCGGCAGCGCCTCCAGCGCGTACGCGATCGCCTGCTCGACCGGCAGCGGGTCGCGCCGGCCGTCCGGGGTGCGGCGCTCGTTGGCGATGTCCTTGAGCGACTTGCCGCCGACGTACTCCATCACGATGTAGCCGTCGCTGCCGCCCGTCCGCAGGTCGGGGTGCTCGGCGAAGTTGATGATGCGGACGATGTTCGGGTGGTCCACCTCGGCGAGGAAGCGCCGTTCGGCGAGCGCGACCGCCAGCGCGTCCTCGTCACCGGTGTCCAGCAGGCCCTTGAGGACCACCCACTTGTCGCTGACCCGGCGGTCGACCGCCAGGTAGATCCAGCCGAGCCCGCCGTGCGCCAGGCAGCCCACCACCTCGTACTGGCCGCCGACCAGGTCGCCGCGGCGCAGCTTGGGCGTGAACGAGTAGCCCGTGCCGCACTTGGTGCAGAAGCCCTCCGGGCGCCCCGGCTGGTCGCCCTTGGAGCGGCCGACCGGCGCGTCGCACCTGGAGCAGAACCGCTTGCGCTCCGGCACCTCCGGGTCCTCCAGCACGGCCGCGGACGGGTCGGGCCGCGGCACCGCGGGCACCGTCACCAGGCCGGCGCCAAGGTTGCCGCGGCGGCCCGTCCCGGCGGTGCCGCCGCTGCTGCGCACCGAGACCGAGCGGCCGGTGCCCGTCCGGGCGGAGCGGTGCGAGCGGGACCGGCCGGACATCGTCCGCGAGGAGCCGGTGCGGGACGAGCCGGCGCGCGCGGAGTCGGGGGAGACCCGGGCCGGGGGCACCCGCGGTGCGCCGGTCTCGGCGGCCAGCCCGCACTCGTCGCAGTAGCCGTCCGCGTCGATCACACCGCTGCCGGAGCACTCCGGCCGCGTGCACACCTCACCCATCGCTGTCCCCGCCCCCCTCGAACTCCCCCGCCGGCCGGGTGTCCTGCACCGCCGGGGCCTGGTGGTCCTGCCCGTTCCCGCCGTCCGTGACACCCGGACCGGCCGCGATCCCCGGACCGGCCGGCAGCGCCGGCACCGGCCGCACCGCCTGCTGGAAGCGGGCGACCGCCTCCGCGGCGGCGCGCAGGTCGCACGGCGCGCTCCACAGCAGCCAGCGCGCCTTCTCGAACCGCTCGACGACCTCCGGGTCCTCGGTGATCCGCAGCCGCGCCGCCATCGCCTTGTACGCCTCCAGCCGCCCCCGCAGCTCGGCCCGCACCGCCAGCGGCTGGGCCACCTCGGTCAGCGAGGACCGGGCCCGGGCGAGCTCCTTGGCGGCCGCGTCCTCCAGCGCGTCCAGCAGCGGCCCCAGCCGGTACCACTGGCCGCCGTGCTGGAGCTCCACGGCCTGGCCGATCCGCTCGCGGAGCGCCGAGGCCGGGCCCGGCACGGCAGGCACCTCGGTCGCGGCGATCTTCGCCAGCACCTCGCCGCGGGCCCGCCGGGCCTCGGCGAGCGTGGCGTCCGCCCGCTGCAGCAGGTCGGCGACCTGCTGCAGCCGCTCGTGCGACTCGTCGCGCAGCCGCAGCAGCCCCTCCAGCTCCACCCGGACGTCGTCCAGCGCCCGGCCCGCCCGGTCGAAGCGGGCGGTGTCGACCACCCCGGAGACCGTGCCGGCCGTCATCGCGGCCGCGGCGGGCCCGTCCTCGGCGCGCTGCGCGGGCACCCGGGCGGGCCGCCACAGCGCCAGCGGGTCCGCGACCACCTCGGTGCGCTGCGCCGCCAGGTCCCCGGCCAGTTCGGCGAGGTCGTCGGCGAGCGGGTGGCCCCCCGGCCGTACGCCGACCGACAGCGCCAGCATCTGCACCCGGTGCAGTTCGGCGAGCAGCAGGTCGATCCGGGCGGGCAGCGCCGACCAGACCGCGTCCGCGGCGGCGACCACCTCCAGCACCGTCGCGTACCAGGCGTTCATCCGCTCCAGCAGGTCGGCGAGGCTGATCCGTTCGACCAGCCGGGCCGGTGCGCCGAGCCGGGCGCCGCCGTCCGGCAGCTGCCCGCCGGAGACGGTGACCGAGGCCCCGCCGAGCAGTTCGCCGAGCTCCGCCAGTTCGGCGGAGCCGGGCCGGTTGCGGCGCGAGCGGACGGCGCGCGCCGAGGCCAGCGCCTCCGAGTAGCGGTCGAACAGCGACCACAGCACGGACAGGCCCTGCCCGGCGACGGACCACCGCTCCCGGGTGCGCCCGGTGAGGGCGGCCCCCTCCAGCAGCCGGCGGCCCGGATGGTCCTGCAGGTCGAGCAGCGCCGCCTCCACGGCGTCGCGCTCGGCGCCCAGCCGCGCGAGTGCGCGGTCCACCTCCTCCCGGCTCATCGCCGGGCCGGCAGTTCCTGCCAACGGTCCTTCCTCTCCGGTGCGGTCGCCCGGTGCCGGTGCGGCACCTCCCGCGCCTGCGGCGCGGCCCCCGGTGACGGTGCTTCGTGTGACGGGGCGACGGGTGACGGGACGGTCGGTCGACGGGACGATCGGGTGACGGGGTGACGAGACTACGGCAGGTACGGTGCGGCGGAGGCACCCATGGTGGGCGCCAGCCAGCGCGTGTAGCTGCGCTGCCACCCCCCGTCCGCGCGGTACTCCGCCAGCACCTGGTTCACCCAGGCCACCAGGTCGGGCGCCGCCTTGTTGACCGCCACCCCCATGTAGGCGTCCGAGATGCTCTCGTCGAGCACCTGCACGGTCGGGTCCTGCGCGGCCTGCGCGGCGGCCAGCGAACCGTCGGTGAGGGTGGTGTCGACCTGGCCGAGCTGCATCAGCACCAGGCAGTCCAGCTGGTTCTCCACCACCCGCACCGCGCTGGTGCCGCGCGGGTCCCGCTTCAGCTCCGCCTCCGAGGAGGACTGCGCGGCCACGCAGGCCCGCCGCCCCTTGAAGGCCGCGGCCAGCGAGGTCACCCTGGCCGCCCGCTCCACCACCACCTGCTGGCCGGTGCGGAAGTACGGGGCGGAGAAGGCCACGTCCTTCAGCCGCTCGCAGGTGATGGTCATGGTGCGGGTGATCAGGTCCACCTCGCCGTTCTTGACCGCCTCGATCCGGCGGGCGGTGGGCACCGTCCGGAAGGTGATCTTCTCCGGGTCGCCCAGCACCGAGGCCGCGATCGCGTGCGCCAGGTCGATGTCGAAGCCCTCGATCCGGCCCGTCCGCGGATTGCGGAAGCCCCAGTTGAAGCTGTTCTGGTCGACGCCGACGACCAGTGAGCCGCGCTGCCGGATCCGCCGGACCGCCGCCCCGTTCGGGTCCTCGGCGGGCGGCGCGCTCTTGGTCACGTCGCAGTCCGCGGCCGGCGCCAGCGCGGGCGCGGC
>NZ_JBEYFP010000247.1:0-8073 GCF_040634455.1 Kitasatospora sp. NPDC007106 | reverse complement strand
GTACTACTCGCCCGCGGCCGGCGCCGAACGGCCGGGAGCGGAAACCGAGCGCAAGGATCCCGTTAACGAGACCGCGCCGGGGCCCGACTTCCGCCCCGCGCCTGTTACACCGGAGAACAGGAGGTGCACCATGCGCCGATACCTCACCCTGCGGGGGCCGCTCTCCCTGCTCGTGGCGGCTGTTGCCCCGCTGATCCTGAGCCTGGTCCTGCTGCCGTTCCGCGACAGCATGGCCAACACCAACGTGGCCCTGCTGCTCGTCGTCGTGGTCGTCGCGGTGGCCGCGCTCGGCCACCGGCTGGCCGGTGCCGTCGCGGCGGTCAGCGCGGCCGTCTGGTTCGACTTCTTCTTCACCCAGCCCTACCAGCGGTTCGCCATCGACGCCGGTACCGACATCACCACCGCCGTGCTCCTGCTCACCGTAGGCCTCACGGTCTCCCAACTCGCGGCCCGCGCCCGCCACTTCCAGGTGATAGCGATCACCGACGCGGGCTACCTCGCCCGCATCCACGACACCGCCGTCCTGGCCCGCAACGCCAACTCCGCACTCACCGTGGTGGACCACGTCCGCGACGAGCTGGTGGACCTCCTCCAGCTGCGCAACTGCCGCTTCGAGTACGGCTCCCTGATCGGCCACCCGCCGAGCCTGCAGCACGACGGCTCCGTCACCGTGGGCCGCCGCACCTGGGACGCCGACGCCCTCGGCCTGCCCGAGGAGGACGTCGAACTGCGGATGTTCGGCAACGGCAAGTACGTCGGCCGCTTCATGCTCGAACCCACCCCTGGGACAGTGCCCTCGCGGCAGGCGCGCCTGGTCGCCGTGACCCTGGCCGACCACGCGGGCGCCGCACTCGACAGCCTCACCCGGCCGGTCAAGGCGGCCTGACCGACGCCGGACGCACCGGATGAGGGCGAACCGACCGCAGGACGTGATCAGTCCTGCGGCCGGTCTCAACCGCCCATTCAGCGTGCCCTCAAGCAACTCGCCCGACGCCACGGACTCCTGGATCCGCCGGACCATCAACCGCTCGTGGGTGAGGGTGTCCTGGTACTCGTCGGGCGCCACGCATGCCGCCGCCGCGGGCGGGGTCAATCCCGCCAGTCCGCGTGCGGCAAGGTCGAGCAGCGTCAACGCGCGTGCTCGGACACCGGTCACGTTCCCGTGGACGGACAGGCACGCGACTGGGGCCGCCCCTGCAGCACTCCATGAATCGGACGAACCTTCGAGGCGCTAAGGCCTTGATAAAATGACCGCCAACGGTGTGCCGGGAAGTCTGGTCGGCCGGGGGACGGACCGCGGCGGCCGCCGCGGCGCCCCCGCGAACTGAGCTGGGGTTTCGGCGATGCGCGCGGTCGGGGCAGTCCTCCTTCTTGTCGTCCTGGCCACCACGGTGGCCACCGGCGCCCGCCGCTGGCGCATACCGGCACCCTCCCTCCTGGTACTCGCCGGGATCGCGGTCGCCCTGATACCCGGGGCACCCGCCCTGCACATCGCCCCCGAGACCATCGGCCTGGTCGTCCTGCCCCCGCTGCTCTACGCCTCCGCCGAGGAACTGTCCCTGCGCGATCTGCGCTCGGTGTGGCGCCCGGTCACCGTCCTCGCCTTCGGCCTCGTCCTCGCCTCGGCCGCCCTCGTCGGCGCACTCGCCGCCGCCCTGACCCCGTTGCCGGCCTCCATGGCCTTCGTCCTGGGCGCGGTCCTGGCCAGCACCGATCCGGTCGCGGTGACCGCACTGGGTCGGCGGCTCGCCCTGCCCGGCCGGGTGCAGGTCCTGGTCCAGGCGGAGAGCCTGTTCAACGACGCCACCTCGCTGGTGCTGTTCCGGGTCGCCGTCACCGTCGCCGTCGCCACCGGCGCGGTCGGCTGGCAGGCGGCGGGCGGGCAGTTCGTCCTGCTGGCCGGCGGCGGCAGCGCGATCGGCGCCGTGGTTGCCGGCGGAGTCACCCTGATCCGCCGCCGCACCACCGACCCGGTGCTGGAGACCGTCATCGCCCTGGTCACCCCGTACGGCGCCTACGTGCTCGCCGAGTCCGCCCACACCTCCGGCGTCACCGCCGTGGTCGTCGCCGGCGTGCTGCTGGGCCGCTCCGGGCACCGCCTGACCGACGCCCGGATCCGCCTGCAGCTGCACGCCGTGTACGCGGTCGTGGTCTTCCTGCTGGAGAGCGTGGTCTTCAGCATCGTCGGCCTGGAGCTGCCCACGCTGGTCCGGGAACTCCCCGGCGGAAGCGGAATGTGGCCGCTGCAGGCGCTCGCCATCGCCACCGTGCTGATCGCGCTGCGCGTCCTCTGGATGCTCCCCCTCTCCGCAGCGGTCGGGCCGAGTCGCGGACGGCCCTCTTGGCGGATCGCCGCCGTGGTCAGCTGGGCCGGTACCCGCGGGGTGATGCCGCTCGCCGCCGCGCTGTCGATCCCGCTCGCCGCCGAGAACGGCACCCAGCTGCCCGGGCGGGCCCTGGCGCTCGTTCTCACCACCGCCGTCGTGGTCTTCACCCTCGTCGTCCAGGGGCTGAGCCTGGCACCCGTCGTCAACCGCTCCGGGCTGGCGCTCGAACCGGAACACACCGCCCGTGAGGAAGAGGACGCCCGTGGCGCACTCACCCGGGCGGGCCTCACCCACCTCGACCAGCTCGCCGACCTGGAGACCATCCCCGGGCACGTCGTCGAGCGCGTCCGCCGAGGCCTGGAGGCCAGGCTCGAACCCCATGACGAACCGGCCGCCGGAACACCCGCGCTGGTCGTCTACCGCGAACTGCGTCGAGAGGTCATCGCCGTCCAGGGCGACGAGCTGCGCCGTCTCTACGACGACCACCGGATCAGCGACACCACTCGGCGCACCCTGCAGCGCGACCTCGACCTCGAGGAGACCGGCCTCGGCACCGCCTGACGGCCGGCGCGGTCGGCGCAGTCTCCCCTGCGGCCTGACGACGGGGTCGGTATCGTCCGCCCCAGTGCACCAGCCCTGCAGCAGAACGCCCGCGCGGAGGAGGACCCATGGCCGACAACGGTCCCGAAGCCCGGCAGCCGACACCCGGTCACCCGGGTCGTACCACCGGCTTGGCGGGCCTCGCGCTGACGATCGGTGCCCTCGGTGTGGTCTTCGGCGACATCGGCACCAGCCCGATCTACACCCTGCAGACCGTGTTCAACCCGGAGGACCCGCACCCCGTACCGGTCTCCACGGAGAACCTGTACGGGGTGGTCTCGCTCATCTTCTGGTCGGTGGTGGTCATCGTCCTGGTCACCTACGTCCTGCTCGCCATGCGCGCCGACAACGACGGCGAGGGCGGCATCATGGCGCTGATCACCCTGCTGCGGCGGTCGGCCTCGCAGCGGGGCCGAAGGACCACCGTCGTCCTGGCCGCGCTGGGCATCTTCGGTGCGTCGCTGTTCTTCGGCGACAGCATGATCACCCCGGCGATCTCGGTGCTCTCCGCGGTCGAGGGGCTCAAGGTCGTCGAGCCGTCCCTGGCGGACGCGGTCGTCCCGATCACGGCGGCGATCATCGTGGTGCTCTTCCTGGTCCAGCGCAGGGGAACCGCAGCGGTGGGCCGGGTGTTCGGGCCGGTGATGATCCTCTGGTTCACGGCCATCGGGGCGTGCGGGATCTCCGGCATCGCCGACCACCCGGAGATCCTCAAGGCGCTGTCCCCGAGCTACGCCCTGGGCTTCCTGTTCGGCCATTTCGACATTGCGTTCTTCGCCCTGGCCGCGGTCGTGCTCGCGGTCACCGGCGCCGAAGCGCTCTACGCCGACATGGGGCACTTCGGCCGCCGGCCGATCACCCGCGGCTGGCTGTTCCTCGTCTTCCCCGCCTGCACCCTGAGCTACCTCGGACAGGCTGCGCTGATCCTCGACGACCCGGGCAACATCAGCAGCCCGTTCTTCCTGCTGGTGCCCGGCTGGGGACGGCTGCCAATGGTCGTGCTGGCCACGGCGGCCACCGTGATCGCCTCCCAGGCCGTGATCACCGGCGCGTACTCGGTCGCCTCCCAGGCCGCCCAGCTCGGCTACCTGCCGAGGCTGCGTATCGCGCACACCTCCGAGTCCACCATCGGCCAGATCTACGTCCCCTGGATCAACTGGCTGCTGATGGTCTCGGTGCTCACCCTCGTCTTCGCGTTCCGCAGCTCCACGGCGCTCGCCTTCGCCTTCGGCATGGCGGTCACCGGCACCATCACCATCACCACCCTGCTGTTCTTCTACGTCGCCCGTGCCAGGTGGGGCACGCCGAAATGGCTGGTCGCCGTCGGTGCGACCGTCCTGCTCTTCGTCGACCTGCTCTTCGTGGCCGCCAACGCCACCAAGCTCTTCCACGGCGCCTGGCTGCCCCTGCTCATCGGCCTCACCGCGTTCACCGTCATGACGACCTGGCAGCGCGGCCGCGAGCTCGTCACCGCCCAGCGGGAACGCCACGAAGGATCGCTGCGCCAGTTCGTCGATCAGCTCCACAGCGGGCGAGTGCAGGCGCTGAAGGTCCCCGGCACGGCCGTCTTCCTCAACCGGGGCAAGCAGACCACGCCCCTGGCGATGCGCGCCAACGTCGAGCACAACCACGTGCGGCACGACCAGGTCGTGATCCTCTCCATCCGGACCGAGACCGTGCCCCGGGTCGCGGCCGAGCAGCGGATCGTCGTCGACGACCTCGGCTACGCGGAGGACGGGATCATCCACGTCACCGCCCGGGTCGGCTACATGGAGACACCCGACGTACCCGGCACACTGGCGCTGCTCGAACCGGCCGACACCGAGGGCGAGCTCCAACTCGACCAGGCGACCTACTTCCTGTCGAAGATCGAACTCCGGCGCGGCAAGGAACCGACGATGGCGCCGTGGCGCAAACGGCTGTTCGTCGCCACCTCCTACATCACGGCCGATGCCGCCGAGTACTTCGGCCTCCCGCGCGACCGCACCGTCATCATGGGCTCCCACATCGAGGTGTAGCGACCGCATCCACCGGGCCCGGAGAGCAGAAGGCAGAAGGGTGGCGCCGACACGATGTCCGCGTACGCCGGCCGTAGGCGGCGTGAAATGGGTGCGCAGGTGTTCGTCGCGCCAGGCGACGGTCCACCCTGGCGCGACCCCAGCCACGGCCGGGCACGCGTCGAACCGCTCCACCAGCTCGCGCCGGGCCGCCGGCCCTGGCCCCGGCTCGAAGACGCCCGTCAGCGTGCCGTCCGAAGCCGGCTCCAGCCGCAGCCGGGACCCGAACCCGTTGAATCAGCCACCCGCGACAGCCACTCCCGCGACCAGCTCCTTCACCCGCAGCAACGGCGAGCGCGTTGCCCGTCTTCGCGCATCGTCACCGGTGTCCGCGCCCGGCACGCCGGACGACGCGCGGGTGAGAATCTCCGGCACCCCGGCACGGCATTCCGCGGCCCTGCCACTGGCGCGCGATTCTGACCGGACAGCGCGCCCGTGCCGGGCGTCCGACTGCGGCAAAGGAGCCTGGCGATGGCCGAGTCGTTCTTCCACGCCGGTGGCATCCACCGCCACCGGGAGTCGGACGGCGCACCCGGCGGCGACAGCATCTTCGTCGTCGTCCATGTCGGGCAGGCACCGCAAGGCTTCGCCGATCCCGCCGAGGGCTGCCTCCACGTGGACGGGCAACCGCACACCACCCTCACGGCACCTTGCGGCTCCAGGAAACGAGGGCCGTCGCAGACATGGGCTCTGGCGGCGATCACGTGACGGGCCGTCTGCGCCGCACGGGGGTGGCCCGGTCATGGAGCCCGCCGGCCCGTCGGCAGCCCAGGCGTGACCGTACGCGCGGTTCCCGTCAACGTTCCGTCAAGGTGGATGCTGCCGGGATCAAGGAGTCGTCAGGATCGGACCGGCTGACCGGCGGGCGGGAATAGCCTCCCTGGCACGGGCTTCCTCTGCGCCCGCACCACCGCTCGGGGATTCCGATCCCCCGGACGCCCTCCGCCTGCTCCAACGTAGGCCTGACACCTCATGAGGAGTGGCATGAGTGCCGACACCGCCGCCGGTCTCCTGGTCGCCGCCGCACTCGTCGTCTATCTGATCCTGGCCCTGAAGTACCCGGACAAGTTCTGAAGCGGGCTGCCGGCCCGGCGGCTCATCGGAGCACCGTCCTGAAGGGACCCCCGGGGCTGCGCTGCGGGGCCGACGCCTCCTGCTCTGGCGAGGCCACCGGCACCGGGGCTGCCAGCTGCGAGGTCGTCGACATCGGTGGCACCAGGGAAGCGATGCTTCGAACGGTCCGGACGAACAGGCGGAGTACAGCTGCTGCCACCCGTCCGGATCGGGGGTGGCGAGTTCGACGATCAAGGCGCCGCAGAGAGCAGACGGCTTCGGCAGGTACGCCTTGGCGGCATCTGTGGGACACGGGTGCCGGGTGTGAACTCCCGGCCCGGGGTTTGTTGCGGCTGATGGCCGGGAGCGTCCCGTTGAGCTGCTGGAGCCCGTACTTCCACTCCTCCGTGAAGTGCTCGCGGGCGCCGTCCAGCCACTGGTGCCCGGTCACCCGGGGCGAGGCCGAGTTCGCCGGCCTCCGCGCGGACCCGGTCCGCCACGTCTCCCCCGGTGCGTAGACGTACTCATGATCAGCGGTACTCGCGCAGGCGGGGCCTGACACCGAGGACGGTGAGCGCAAGGAGCACAGCCAGCAGCGCGGTACCGCCGGCGGCTGCAGGTCCGTCGAGTTCGCCGTCCGCCTGCGCCACTGCGCGGTCCATCGCCTGCCGGTTGACGGCGAGGACGGCGTCCAGCGCCTCGCCGAGCTCGGCGAAGTCGGCGTTGGACTGGCCGGCCGCGAGGCCGGTGTTGAAGGTGACGGCTTCCTTGAGGCGGCCCTGGACTCGCAGGGTGCGCATCCTCCGGTCGTCGAGCTGGTACTGCCGGAAGGTCTCCAGTACGCGCTCGGCGGCGCCCTGTTCACCGGCGAAGGTGATGTTACGCAGCTCGTCGCCGAGGTATCCGCCGAACGGAACGTCGCTGCGGTCGGCGCGATGCGCCTCGGCGGCGGACTTCAGCCGCAGGTCGTAGTCGCCGAGCGAGGCGCCCTCGATCCGGGCGAAGGCCTGGGTCTTGTCGAAGAAGCCCTGCTCGTACGCGGCAGCCCGGACCGGGTCTGTGAGGTAGCGGCTCTCGTCCGCGTTCATGTCGTAGGCAGTGGCGCGGGCGCGGCTGAGGGCGAGGACGGAGTCGTAGGCGTTGCTCTTGGCCACCACCAGGTCACGGTCGGCCTGCGTGGAGAGGTACAGCCCGGTGAACAGGGCGACCGCGGTCAGCAGGGTGACGGCGGCGAGCAGCGGGTTGACCAGGCGGTGGAATCGGACGGTGAACGTGCGCTGCAGGGCGCCGAGCGCCACGAGGGCGAGCAGGCCGGCCGCCAGGATCCACCACCAGCCGGCCGCGAGGCCCTCGCGCTGCTCCGTGTAGACGCGGTCCACGGTGGTGGCGTTGGCGGCGGTGACCTGGTCCGCCGCGGGCAGGAGGCGCTGACGGAGCAGGTCGGTGGCCTGCCGGTAGGTCTCCAGTGCCTGCGCAGACGGCCGGCCGGCGGGGGCCTGGGCCTGGTCCTCCAGCAGCTGGGTGCGGGCCACCAGCGCCTCGTAGCGGCCGAGTTCGCCGATCACGATCTGCACCGCACGCTGCCCGGCCGGGTCTCCGACGGCGGCCTCGGCGGCGCGCTGGAGGTCCTCGCCGGCCTCGGTGCGGCGCTGCTCGTAGATATCCAGGGTCTGCCTGCGCAGGGCGAGGTAGTCGGGGTCCGCGCCGATCAGCAGGAGGTTGGCCGCCTGGGCGTCCATGTCGCTGAGGGCGAAGTAGAGGTCCGCGGCGCGGACGGCCTGCGGGGCGGCCCGGTGGCCGATGGCGTCGATGCCGTCCCGCGCACCGGCGAGCACCGAAGCGACGGCCCCGCCGAGGCCGAGCACACAGACCAGGCAGGCCGCGGTGAGCGCCCGGACCAGCCTCGGGGTGGTCCAGGAGGACCGACCGACACGCCTGCGGGTGGCCGAGGCCACGGCAAGGGGAGCGCGCGATCCGGGCGGTCCAGCAGCTGCCCCGGGGCCCGCCACCGCCGGCGAGCCCGTCCCCTTGGTACC
>NZ_JBEYFP010000246.1:0-8085 GCF_040634455.1 Kitasatospora sp. NPDC007106 | reverse complement strand
CGGGTGCCGTGCCGCCGCACCCGGGGGCGGGTCCGGCCGGCGGCCCGCCGCGCACCGGCTCCCACCAGAGCATCAGCGCGGGGCCCGGTTCGAAACCCTGGCGCGAGCACCCTCTCGGATCCTGTAGAGTTCTTCCTGTCGGAGCGGGAACGCCCCGAATGATGGTGGGTGTAGCTCAGTTGGTAGAGCACCTGGTTGTGGTCCAGGTGGCCGCGGGTTCGAGTCCCGTCACTCACCCCAAGAGCCGGAGGGCCCGATCTCTTCACGAGATCGGGCCCTTCGGCGTTTCCGCGTGCGGGGCAGCGCGGCGCGGGCCCGGCCTGCGCGGGCGGGGCGGGACACCCCTCCCCCGCGAAGCTACCGACAAGTAACATGACGGCCATGACCACACCCTCGATCGGGCAGCTGCTCGACTCCACCGTCCCCATGGCCCGCACGCTCAAGCTGGAGTACCTGGAGACGAGCCCCGAGCGGGCCGTGCTCCGGCTGCCAGACCAGCCGGAGTTCCACAACCACGTGGCCGGCCCGCACGCGGGCGCCATGTTCACGCTGGCCGAGTCGGCGAGCGGCTGCATCGTGCTGGCCGCGTTCTCCGACCAGCTGTCGCGGGCCGTGCCGCTCGCGGTGAAGGCCGAGATCGCCTACAAGAAGCTCGCCATGGGCGAGGTGACCGCCACCGCCACCCTCGGCCGCACGGCCGAGGAGGTCGTCGCGGAGCTGGACAAGGGCGAGCGGCCCGAGTTCCCGGTCACCGTGGAGATCACCCGCGCCGACGGCGCCGTGACCGGCGTGATGACCATCACCTGGACGCTCCGCCCCAACGGCTGAGCCCCCGGCAGCCCGGCCGTGACGGCCGGGCAGCACCGGCCGCCCGGCCCGCCCCGAGCCCCTGAAGGGTCCGGACGGCAGGCCGGGCGGCCGGTGCCGTTGCCGAGCGCGGTCCGCGCCGGGCTCAGGCGGAGTCCCGCACCACCAGCTCGGTGGCGAGCACCACCTGCCGCCGTGCGCGGCCCCGTTCGGCGATCTCGTCGAGCAGCAGGCGGGCCATCGTCCGCCCCATCTCCTCGATCGGCTGCCGGACGCTGGTCATCGGCGGGTCGGTGTGCCGGGCCACGATCGAGTCGTCGAAGCCGATCACCGCGACCTGGTCGGGCACCCGGCGGCCCGCCGCGCGCAGCACCTGCATCGCGCCCGCGGCCATCAGGTCGGAGGCGCAGAAGACGCCGTCCAGGTCGGGCCGACGCTCCAGCAGCTCACGCATCGCCAGCCGGCCGCCCTCCTCGGTGAAGTCGGCGAGCCCGACGAGTTCCTCGTCGTAGGGCCGGCCGGCCTGCTCCAGGGCCCGGCGGTAGCCGCCGAGGCGGGCCTGGGCGACCTCCATGTCCAGCGGGCCGGTGATGGTCGCCACCTCGCGGCAGCCGCGGCGCAGCAGGTGCCGGACGGCCATCCGGGCGCCGCCCGCGTTGTCGGCGTGCACGTAGCTCAGCGGCTCCAGGTCGCCGCGGCGGCCGGCCAGCACGGAGGGGATCTCCAGGCTCTCCAGGAGGCTCGGCAGCGGGTCGTCCTGATGCACGGAGACGAGGAGTACGCCGTCCACCCGCTGTGCGGTCAGATAGGCCGAAAGTCGTTCCCGTTCGCGCTGGTTGCGGACCAGGATCAGCAGCAGCTGCATGTCGGTCTCGGCGAGCTCCGCCGAGACGCCGCTGATGATGTCGGAGAAGTAGGGCTCGGAGAAGAGCCGGGTCTCCGCCTCGGGCACCACCAGGGCGACCGAGTCGGTGCGCGAGGTGACCAGGGTGCGGGCGGCCCGGTTGGGCACGTAGCCGAGTTCGGCGATGGCGGCCTGGACGGCCTCGCGGGCCTTGTCGCTCACCCGGGGCGAGCCGTTGATCACCCGGGACACCGTGCCGCGCCCGACCCCGGCCAGCGCGGCCACCTCCTCCAGCGTGGGGCGCGCGGAGCTCCTGCCGCCCGCCCCGGCGCCGCCCACGGGCCCTGCGGGGGGCTGTGCGGTCTGGCTCATCGCTCACCTCTTGGAAGTCCTCATGGCGCCTTGCGGGCCGATTGCTGCTCATTGTGGCCGGTTTCGGCCGCCGGGGAACCCGCGGAACGACCGCGCTCCCCCCGACCGGGCCCGCCGCCCGGTCCGACCGGCCGGCTGGGCCCCGTGCCCGACCGTACGCGGAAGTCCGCGCGGGCCGGAGACCGGTGTCGCCAGGACACCGTTTCGCGACTCCCAGGACACGCTCCGGCAACGGATACGACGTCAGCCCTTGACACCCGACCCCGCGACGAAGGAACCTTCCGGCATGCGCTGTGGGAGCGCTCCCACACTCTAGTGGCGAATCGCCCCCGGCAACAGCGCCCCCACCGCGGTCCGACGGGCACGTCCGGCGGACCACCGGCACCGGTCTCCCACGGTCGGCACGGCCGCGACCGGCCCGCACGCCCCGGCAACGCCCGGGACACCCGAAACACCCGGGCAACACCCCGGCAGCAGCACCGCACCACCTTCCGAAGCCGCACCGCACCACCCACCGCGCAGCACCACCCGATGCCCCACCCGGAACAAGGAGAACGCCATGCGCAGCACTTCCCGCCCCCGCAGAGCGGCCGTCCTGGCCACCGCCGTCATCGCCTCCTCCGCCCTGCTGCTCACCGCGTGCAGCAGCAGCGGCGACAAGGGCGGGTCGGACGGCGCATCGTCGGCCGCGGGCGAGAAGATCACCCTGACCGTCGGCGACTTCGGCACCTTCGGTTACAAGGAGGCCGGCCTCTACGACGAGTACATGGCCGCCCACCCGAACGTCACCATCAAGGCGGACACCACCCAGGACGGCCAGAAGTACTGGGACGCCCTGACCACGCACCTCGCCTCGGGCAGCGGCCTCTCCGACATCCAGGCCGTCGAGGTCGGCTACATCGCACAGGCCACCGGCACCCTCGGCGACAAGTTCACCGACCTCTCCAAGACCGACGGCGTCAACGCGGGCGCCTGGCTGCCGTGGAAGTCGAAGCAGGCCACCACCGCCAAGGGCTCGCTGATCGGCCTCGGCACCGACATCGGCCCGATGGCCGTCTGCTACCGCAAGGACCTCTTCCAGCAGGCCGGCCTGCCGACCGACCGCACCGAGGTCGCCAAGCTGTGGGCGGGCGACTGGTCGAAGTTCGTCGACGCCGGCAAGCAGTACCAGGCCAAGGCCCCGGCCGGCACCTTCTTCACCGACTCGGCGAGCGGCCTGTTCAACGCCGCGCTCTCGGCCGAGACCCAGCAGTACTCGGACGACTCCGGCAAGCTCGTCTACAAGGACAGCGCCGGCGTCAAGAAGGCCTGGAACGTGGCCGTCAGCGCCTCGCAGGCGAAGATCAGCGCCGGTCTGCGCCAGTTCCAGGACAACTGGAACTCCGCGTTCGCCAACGCCAAGTTCGCCACCGTGGTCTGCCCGTCCTGGATGACCGGCATCATCAGCAAGTACTCCGGCGACTCCGGCAAGGGCAAGTGGGACATCGCCGCCCCGCCGGTCGCCTCCAACTGGGGCGGCGCCTTCCTGACCGTCCCGAAGGCCGGCAAGCACCAGAAGGAGGCCGCGGCGCTCGCCGCCTGGCTGACCGCGCCGGAGCAGCAGGCCAAGGTCTTCACCAAGGTCGGCAACCTGCCCTCGACCACGGCCGGCCTGGAGCTGCCCGCCGTCCAGAGCGCCAAGCTCGACTACTTCGGCGACACCCCGACCGGCCAGATCTTCGCCTCCACCGCGAAGAGCATCCAGCCCGCCCCGATCGGCGAGCAGGACGGCACCGTCAAGACGATCATCACCGACAACGGCATCCTCGACATCGAGGAGCACGGCACCGACCCGGCCAAGGCCTGGACGAACGTCGTGAAGCTGGTCGACGACAAGGTGAACGGCTGACCCACCCGGACCGGCGACCCGCCGGTCCGCCCGCCCGGCCGGGCCCCGCGCCCGGCCGGGCACCCGCACCACAGCCGACAGCCACTCCCGGGAAGGACCTACCCAGTGGCCACCTCCATCCGAGCCGCGGCCGAGGACGGCTCGGCGCCGACCACCGCACCCGGCGGCCCCCGCACCCCGGCCGCCCCGCAGCGCTCCGCCTGGCGCTCGCGCCTCTACCGCCTCGACCTCAAGGCGTCGCCGTACGCGTACATCGCGCCGTTCTTCCTCTGCTTCGCCGCGTTCGGCCTGTTCCCGCTGATCTGGACGGGCTGGCTCTCGCTGCACCGCGTCGACCTGCTCAACCAGGACGTCATGGACTGGCGCGGCATCGACAACTACACCCGGCTCTGGGAGACCGACCAGTTCTGGACGGCCCTGCGGAACACCTTCACCATCGGGGTGCTCTCCACCGTCCCGCAGCTGCTGATGGCCCTGGGCCTGGCGCACCTGCTGAACTACCGGATGCGCGGCCGCGGCTTCCTGCGGGTGGCGGTCCTGGCCCCGTACGCGACCTCGATCGCCGCGGCGACCCTGGTCTTCGTCCAGCTGTTCAACCCGGACTACGGGATGATCAACTGGCTGCTCTCCATGGTGGGCATCGACCGCACCGACTGGTACTCGGAGAGCTGGCCGTCCCAGATCGCCATCGCCACCATCGTCACCTGGCGGTGGACGGGCTACAACGCGCTGATCTACCTGGCCGCCATGCAGGCCGTGCCGAAGGACCTCTACGAGGCCGCGAGCCTGGACGGCGCCTCGCGCTGGCAGCAGTTCACCAAGGTGACCATCCCCTCGATCCGCCCCACCATCCTGTTCACGATCATCGTGTCGACGATCGGCGCCACCCAGCTCTTCGGTGAGCCGCTGCTCTTCGGCGGCGGTGTCGGCGTCAGCGGCGGCTCCGCCCACCAGTACCAGACCCTCGGCCTCTACATGTACGAGCTGGGCTGGCCCAGCCGTCAGCTGGGCCGGGCCTCGGCGGTGGCCTGGACGATGCTGCTGATCCTGCTGCTGATCGGTGCGGTCCAGACCCTGATCGCCCGCCGCAACCGCACCAAGCTGGGAGGCTGAACCATGGCCGTCATCTCCACCGCCCCGCTGCGCCGGCGGCTGCGCCCCGGCGCCGGCGACCAGGACAAGGCCGGCCCGCTGACGTACGCGGTCCTCGCGATCGCCGCCGTGGTCTCGCTCTTCCCGCTGTACTGGACGTTCGTCGCCGCCAGCAACACCGGCGAGCGGGTGGCCCAGTCGCCGCCGCCGATGCTGCCCAGCGGCGAGCTCTGGACCAACATCACCACCGCCTGGAACCAGGCGGACATGGGCAAGGCGCTGCTGAACTCCACCGTCGTCGCGGGCTGCGTCTCGCTCTCCACGGTGCTGTTCTCCACCCTCGCCGGCTTCGCCTTCGCCAAGCTGCAGTTCCGCGGCCGCAACGCGCTGCTGACCCTGGTCGTCGCCACCATGACCATCCCGCCGCAGCTCAGCGTGATCCCGCTGTACCGGATCATCACCGACCTGAACTGGGGCAACCAGCTCAAGGCCGTGATCCTGCCCTCGCTGGTGGCCGCGTTCGGCGTCTTCTTCATGCGGCAGTTCCTGCTGGAGGCGCTCCCGCTGGAGCTGATCGAGGCCGCCCGGGTGGACGGCGCGCACAGTCTGCGGATCATCTGGCACGTCGTGCTGCCGATCGCGCGTCCCGCGATGGCCGTGCTGGGCATGCTGGTGTTCGTGCAGTCCTGGAACGACTTCTTCTGGCCGTTCGTGGTGCTCACCCAGCAGAACCCGACCGTCCAGGTCGCGCTGTCCTCCATCGGCGGCGGCAGCGGCCACGACATCAACCAGGCGGTGATCATGACCGGCGCACTGGTGGGGACCCTGCCCCTGCTGCTGATCTTCGCCGTCCTGGGCAAGCACATCGTCGGCGGCATCACGGCCGGCGCGGTGAAGAGCTGACCCGCCGTCCATCCCGTCCCACACCTGACTATGGGAGCGCTCCCGTATGACCGTCACCGATCCGCACACCCCGGCCGACCTCGCGGCCGAGGACCGAGCCGGCGCCTTCCCGCCGGGCTTCGCCTGGGGTGCGGCCACCGCCGCCTACCAGATCGAGGGCGCCGCAGCCGAGGACGGCCGCACCCCCTCGATCTGGGACACCTTCAGCCACACCCCGGGCAAGGTCGCCAACGGCGACACCGGCGACACCGCGGTCGACCACTACCACCGCTTCCGCGAGGACGTCCGGATGATGGCCGACCTCGGACTCACCGCCTACCGGTTCTCGCTCTCCTGGCCGCGCATCCAGCCCACCGGCCGCGGCCCCGCCGTCGAGCGCGGGCTCGACTTCTACCGGGCCCTGGCCGACGAGCTGCTCGCCCACGGCATCACCCCGGTCGCCACCCTCTACCACTGGGACCTCCCGCAGGAGCTGGAGGACGCCGGCGGCTGGCCGAACCGGGAGACCGCGTACCGCTTCGCCGAGTACGCCGGCATCGCCGCCGAGGCCCTCGGCGACCGGATCGGCATCTGGACCACCCTCAACGAGCCCTGGTGCAGCGCCTTCCTCGGCTACGCCTCCGGCGTGCACGCCCCCGGCCGCACCGACCCGGGCGACTCGCTGCGCGCCGCCCACCACCTCAACCTCGGCCACGGCCTCGCCGTCGGCGCCCTGCGCGCCGCGCTGCCCGCCTCCGCCCAGCTGGCCGTCTCGCTCAACCTGCACGCGGTGCGGCCGCACAGCCCGCACCCAGGCGACCTGGAGGCGGCCCGCCGGATCGAGGCGGTCGGCAACCGGATCTGGACAAGCCCGATGTTCAAGGGCCGCTACGACGAGGACCTGCTCGCCGACACCGCCCACCTCGTCGACTGGGACGCCCTGGTGCAGCCCGGCGACCTCGCCGAGATCTCCCGGCCGCTCGACCTGCTCGGCCTCAACTACTACAACCCGACGCTGGTCTCCTCGGTCGAGAACGCCAAGAACCTGCCGCGCCACGACGGGCACGGCGAGAGCTCCTCCTCGCCCTGGCCGGGCGCCGACGACGTCGCCTTCCACCTCGCGCCCGGCGAGGTCACCGCGATGAACTGGCCGATCGACCCGACCGGGCTGTCCGACTCGCTGATCGCGCTGCACCGCGAGTTCGGCCTGCCGCTGATGGTCACCGAGAACGGCGCCGCCTTCGAGGACGAGGTCTCCGCCGACGGCAGCGTCCACGACCCCGAGCGGGCCGCCTACGTCCGGGGCCACCTCGCCGCCGTCTCCGACGCGATCGCCGCCGGCGCCGACGTCCGCGGCTACTTCCTGTGGTCGCTCATGGACAACTTCGAGTGGGCGTACGGCTACGAGAAGCGCTTCGGCATCGTCCACGTCGACTACGACACCCTGGTGCGCACGCCCAAGACCAGCGCCCGCTGGTACTCCGAGGCGATCCGCACCGGCCGCCTGGACCACGGCGTCCCGTCCGCGTGATGACGGTGCGTCACCACGCCGCGTGACTCCGACCGGGTTCGCTCGTTCTCCTCTCACGTGCGACACCGTCACGCGGCACCACCGCGGCCCGACCGCCCCCGCGGCGGACCTCCCCACCGGGACGTCCGCCGACGGGCCGGAAAGCTGGCGGCCGGCGGCGCGATCCTCGCCCAGCTGTGGGGGTTTGGGCTGGGGATCTGCGACGCCGCAGCCGCCGAAGGGCCGGGGCCCGGCCTGATCGACCAGGTCGGCGCCCCGGCTCTCCTCCACCGCCTCGGCGGGGACGCCGTCCCCGCCGTCGAGCAGCAGACCGGGCCGGTCGAGGAGGTGCTCCGGGACCGGATCAGGGTGGACGGCCTGCCACTACCGGGACAGGCCGCCACCGTGCCCGACGCCTTCGCCATCGCCGCCGTTCTGCTCCCCGCCGTCCCCCCGTCTCCCCGGGGGGACGGCGGTGCCGTTTCCGCCCCCGCCGCGGCCCCGGACGCCTCCGCCGCCCCCGGCCCCGCCGACCCGTCCGCGCCGCCCGCACCCGCCGGGTCCTCCCACGCCGAGGGTGCGGTCCCGGCCCCCCGGCCGGCCGCGGAGCCCGCACCGGCACTGCGACCGGCGGCCGCCGGCGCCGCCCGCGGGAGATCGGCAGAGCGGCGTGGAGGGAAAGAGTGTTGG
>NZ_JBEYFP010000245.1:0-8154 GCF_040634455.1 Kitasatospora sp. NPDC007106 | reverse complement strand
TCGGCCGCCTCGGCCGCAGACCCGAGGACCGGGCGCTGTGGCCGGTCGTTGCCGTCACCGTCGCCCTGCTGTCCAGCAGCATGCTCGACCCGCAGATCGAACCGGTGACCACCTTCCTGCTGCGCGGCGCCGCCCCGCTGACCGCCGCCGCGGCCGCCGCGCTGCTGCCCTTCCGCCGCACCACCGACCCGCTCTGGACGCTGCACCGCACCCCCGCACCGACCCCGCACCACCCCTTCGGCCGCCGCCGGCTGCCCCTGCTGCCCGCCAAGCTGCGCCCGGTCAGCCGGCCCAACCTGCTGATGGAACTGCTGTTCATCCAGGTCGGCTACGGCATCTACACCAAGATCCGCAACGCGGCGCCGAACCGGATCGAGTCCGCCGTCGAGAACGCCCGCGACATCTACGGGGCGGAGAGGTTCCTGCGGATCGACGTCGAACGGGCGATCAACGGCTGGGTGCTGCACACCCACGGCATGCTCGACCTCTCGCTGCAGTACTACAAGACCTTCCACCTCATCGGGCCGCTGGCCGTGCTCGGCTGGCTCTACCTGCGCCACCCCCGCCGGTACCGCACCAGCCGCACGGTGCTCTTCACCGCGACCGGCCTCGCCCTGCTCGGCTTCTGGGGCTACCCGCTCGCCCCGCCCCGGCTCACCCCCGGCCTCGGCCTGCGCGACAGCCCGTACGGCGGGCCGGACGGCTCGCCGCTCGGCGCGCTCACCGCCCTCACCAACCAGTTCGCGGCGATGCCCTCGCTGCACTGCGCCTGGGCGTTCTGGTGCGCGGCGGCGGTGATCGCCGCGACCCGGCGGCGCTGGGTGTGGGCCGTCGCGGTGCTCTACCCGCTGCTCACCCTGTTCGTGGTGGTCGGCACCGCCAACCACTGGCTGCTGGACGCGGCCGGCGGGGTGGCCGTCGTCCTCGCGGGCTGCCTGTTCCAGTACGTGCTCACCGGCCGGCGGATGTTCGACCGCTCGGCCGCACTGGCGGCCAGGCTCCGCGCTTGGTCGGGCCGGCCCGGGACCGACGGGACGCCGACGCCCGGCACCGGCACCGGATCCGCGGTCGACCGCCACCCGGCACCGGCTCCTCCGCCGCCCGCCCCGAGCACCGAACCCGCCGAACGCCGCCGGGACCCCTGAGCCGCTTCGCCCGGCACGGGCCGTTGCGGGAAGGTGTTCAGGGCCGCGGAACGACGGGCTCCGCGCCGCTGGCAGAATTGAGCCGTGATCGACGCACGACGGCTGCGGACCCTGCGGGCCGTGGCCGACCACCGCACCGTGACGGCCGCCGCGGCCGCGCTGTACCTCACCCCCTCCGCCGTCTCGCAGCAGCTCGCCGCGCTCGAGCAGGAGACCGGCCACCACCTGCTCGCCAGGGACGGCCGGGGTGTACGGCTCACCGCGGCCGGCGAGATCCTGCTCGGCCACGCGGACGCGGTGCTCGCCCAGCTGGAACGCGCCGAGGCCGACCTCGCCGCCTACAGCGCCGGGGTCGCCGGCGAGGTCACCGTCGCCGCGTTCGCCACCGGCATCGCGCTCGTGCTGGCCCCCGCGATCACCGGGCTGGCCGCCGCGGCCCCCGGCGTCCGGCTGAAAGTCCTCGACGCCGAGGGCGACGCCAGTCTGCCGATGCTGCTGGACGGCCAGGCCGACATCGCCGTCGCCGTCGAGTACCGCGGCGCCCCGCGCGCCGACGACCAGCGGCTGACCCGGGTGCCGCTGTACGCCGAGCCGTTCCGTGCCGTCCTGCCGCTCGGCCACCCGCTGGCCGCCGGCGAGGGCCCCGTCCCGGTCGCCGACCTGGCCGCCGAGCCGTGGATCGGCCCCTACCCCGGCAACCCCTGCCACGACGTGGTGCTGCTCGCCTGCGAGCACGCCGGGTTCCAGCCCCGGCTGGTGCACTCCTCGGACGACTTCCGGGCCGTGGTCGCGCTCGCCTCCGCGGGCGCAGGCGTCGCCCTCGTCCCGCGCTCGGCCCTGCCCGGCGCCGACCTCTCCGCGGTGGCCGTCCGCCCGGTGGACACCGAACTCGCCACCCGCAAGGTCTTCGCCGCCGTCCGCGCCGGCGCCGAACACCACCCGCTGATCGCCCCCGTCCTGACCGCCCTCACCGACGCCGCCCGCAGCCTCGACAACCAGTGACCTGCGGACGGCTCACCCCGGGCCCACCGGGGCCGGGGTGAGCGGTTCGCCGTTCAGGGACGGGCGGTCCCCGGCGCAGTCCCACCACAGGTCGCCGTCCGCGGTCAGGTAGGGGTGGTACGTTCCGCGGACGCCGCCGCCGTGCCACAGGGCGCGGGACACCTCGTGCAGGTACGCGGCCAGGCCCGGCCAGGCGCCGGAGAAGTCACCGCCACCCGAGTGGCCGGCCCACCCCAGCCGGCCGGAGCCGGGGCCGGGGCGCAGGTCGATCACCTGGACGCCGCCGTCGGCGCTCTCGGCCCAGGGCACCCACAACGGGTGCCACCAGGGCTCGTCGTCCCAGGGACGCGTCACCAGTCCGTCGGTCCCGGCCGCGGTCTCCAGACGCATCCGCCCGTGCTCGGCGATGTCCGCCGCGCCGAGCGGCGACTGCTCCGGCAGCAGGCCGGTCCACCCGGTGGCGCCGTCGTGGCAGCCGAGCGACTCGCGCAGCTCGACGGGGAACGGCACTCCGAGCGCCCGCTCGGCCGCCTCCACCGCGTCCGCACCGGCCGGCGGACGGAGCGCCGCCGACGCGGCCGGGGCGTGCACCGCCGGCCAGGCGTCGATCCGCCGCCACGAGGCCGTCACCGACCCCTCCGGGTGCTCCGTCATGCGTCCGTCCTCTCGGGGGAGCCCGTTCAGGGCGGCCGGCCGGCCGCGGTGCGGGTCGGGGCGCCGCTACCGGGGCGGGACGATGCGGTCCACCGCGGCGGCGACGAGTTCGTCGCGCTCCTGCGGGGTGAGCACGTCGGGCAGGGTGAGCTGTTCGACGATCAACCAGTTCAGGGCCAGGTAGAGCAGTTTGACGGCCGTGGCGTCGCCGGGCAGGCCGGACGCCAGGTGGTAGGCGACGTTGGCGTCGAGGTCTGCGCGGACGCGCTCGGTGAGGACCGTGCGCAGTTCGGGGCGGCGGGTCGCCTCCAGCCGGAGTTCGAGCAGCGCCAGGTAGCCGGTGCGGAAGGACGAGACGCGGGCCACCAGTTCGCGCATCAGCTCGGCGTAGGTCTCGCGGTCGCGCTCGGCCGTGCGGTGGCGGGTGACGGTGGCCTCGTCGGGCTGGAGCCGCTCGTAGACGCGTGCCCCGGCCTGGGTGAGCAGGTCGTCGCGGTTGGCGAAGTAGTTGGAGGCGGTGCCGGCGGGTACGGCGGCCTCCGCGTCGACGGCCCGGAAGGTTAGGCCCCGTGCGCCCTCCCTCGCCAGCACCTCGATCGCGCCGTCGACGAGGGCGGCCCGCCGCTGGTCGTTCCGTCTCACCATTGACACCACTCCAGGCGTAGTACTATGTTGAAACCACTTCAATCAGAGTACTACATGTGGAGTCATCAGAGTGCGAAAGCTCGTGTACTACGTTGCCGTCACCCTCGACGGCCGCATCGCAGGCCCCGGTGGCGAGTACCACTTCTTCCCCCAGGGGGACGAGGAGCAGGCCGCGGCCTACACCGCCTGGACCAACACGCTCTACCCCGAGACCGTCCCGACCGTCGCGCGAGCCCCCCTCGGGCTGGCCGACGCGCCCAACCGGCGCTTCGACACCGTCCTCATGGGCCTCGGTGCCTACCGCCCCGCCCTCGACGCGGGCATCACCAGCCCCTACGCCCACCTGCGCCAGTACGTGGTGTCCAGCACCCTCGCCCCCGACACCGACCCGGCCGTCACCGTCGTCCCCGGTGACCCGGTCGCCCTCGTCCGGGACCTCAAGAAGGAGGAGAGCGGCAGCCTCGACATCTGGCTCTGCGGCGGAGGCAAGCTCGCCGGAGCCCTGCTCGGCGAGGTCGACGAACTGCTGATCAAGAACTACCCGGTGGTCGCCGGCGCCGGCATCCCTGCCTTCGACGGCACCTTCGACCCGACCGTCTTCGACGTCGCCGAACGCACCGCCTTCCCCAACGGCATCACCCTCACCCGCCTCGTCCGCCGCTAGGAGCCGTCTTCCATGGGCGCTCGGGTGGTCGATCCGGGTGCCCCCAGCGCCCCTGTGCGGCATCCGTACGCCTTCGAAGACACGTCCTACAGGCCTCCCGTGCCTACCCCCGGGCCGCGTCCACCGGGCGGGGGCGGAGGGTGCGGAGGGCGGCCAGGGCCGCGCCGGGGGCGGCCAGCAGGAGGCAGGCGGCGGTCACCGCGCCGACCGGCCGCCAGGGAAGCACCAGGGGCGGGGGACTGCCGAGCAGGGCCAGGGCGGCGTTCATCGCACCGAGTTGGACGGCGGCGACCGCGCAGCCCAGCAGGGCGCCCACCGCCACCACGAGCAGCGACTCGCCGGTCACCAGCCCGACCACCTGCGTCCGGGTGGCGCCGGTGAGGCGCAGCAGGGCGAGTTCCCGGCGGCGGTCGGCGGTCGCCATCGCGAGGATGTTGACGAGCGCGATGCCGGTGTACGTCAGTGCGAGGCCGAGGACCAGCACGATCCTCAGCCGGGCGGTCCGGCCGTTGGCGGGGGCGGTGGCGGCCAGCCACCGTTCGCGGGTGTCGACCCGGGCGCCGAAGCGGGCGGCCGTGGCACGCAGCCCCGCCTCCAGCGAGACCCGGTCCGACCCGGGGGCGGACCGGACGTCGATGCGGTCCGTCCGGGATCCGGGAGCGTTGGCGGCGGTCACGTACAGGCCGTTGTCGCCGAGTCCGTCCCGCAGGACGGCGGCGACCCGCAGGGTCACCCGGCGGCCGTCCGCGAGGACGACCGGCACCGGGTCGCCGACGGCCCGGTGGCCCCACTCCAGCGGCAGCACGATGCCGTCGTCGGTGAGCGCGGCCACCGATCCGGCGACCACCGGCAGCCGGGCCACTCCGGCCAGTGCGGCGGGATCGGCCGTCCGCGCCTCGGAGCGCACCGCGTTGCCGTCCGGCTCGACCAGTGCGAGCCGGGTCGGTCCGGTGGGGGAGACGACCGCCCCGGGAAGCGTCCGCAGGGACTCGACCAGCCCCGGGCGGCCCACGCCGGGGGTGTCCGTACCGGGGGTGTCCGTACTCGGGGTGTCCGTACCGGGGGTGAGGACGAAGTCGGCGCCGGTCCGCGCCCGGGCCTCGGCCGTCCGGGAGGCGCTCACGGTGTCCACGGCGCCGGCCAGCGAGCCGGTCAGGGCGACCGACACCAGCACCGGCGCGGCGATCGCCCCGGTGCGGCGCACCGCGGCGGCGGCGTTCTCCCGCATCAGCCGGCCCGACCAGCGGGACAGCCGGGCCGGCAGCCGGCCGAGCAGGCGCAGCAGCGGCCGGGCGAGGGCGGGCGCGAGCAGCCCGCAGGCCGAGACGAGCACCATCGGCCGGACGGTGTAGGTCTTGCGGTGCAGCAGGCCGACGGGGTCCGTGAGCAGGGCCGAGCCGATCAGCCCGGCCGCGGCCGCCAGTAGCCCGAGGCCCCAGATCCAGCGCCCGGTGGTCATCACGCCGGTGTCGAGGTCGGCGCTGCGCAGGGCGTCCAGCGGGCCGAGGCGCCCGGCGCGGCGGGCGGCGACGAGGACGCCGCCGAGGGCGACCAGCAGGCCGGTCAGGAAGGCGGCGGCCAGGGGCCAGGTCCGCTGGTCGACGGTGAACCCGGGCGGGGCCATCCCGACCTCCGTCAGCCACCGCACCGCGGCGGGCGCGCCGAGCCGTCCGAGCACGCACCCGGCGGCGGAGGCGACGGCGCCGACCACCAGCGCCTCGGCCAGTACCGCGCGCCTCACCTGGGCGCGGGTGGCGCCGGCCAGCCGCAGCAGTCCGAGCTCGCGACGGCGCTGGGCCACGGTGTAGGCGAAGGTCGAGGCGACGACGAACGCCGAGACGAAGGCGCTCACCCCGCCGGCGGTGCCGAGCGCGGCGACCAGCGACACCATCGCCTCGCCGCCGCCCCCCGGCCAGGACACCGCGGTGGCCAGGCCGAGCAGCATCACCGCCGTCATCGCCACTCCGAGCGCCAGGGCCGTGAACGCACCCAGCAGCGACACCCAACGCACCCTCAGCGACCTCAGCGCGATCCGCATCATCCTCATGCCCTCCAGCCAACCGCCGGCCAGCGGGCCGGATCAGCAGGCCGGGGCCCACCTTCCGAGGTAGGGCCAGCCCTACCGCACGGGCCGCCGGGGCCGCCTAGGGTGGGGCGGAACCAGGCGGGCGACGGGACGGCGGAGGGGCGGCGGGATGGGTACGGACGGGCGCGGCGGTGCGCCGTGGCAGGCGTTGGCCCGGCCCGGATTCCTGCGCGGCGGGCTGCCCTGGCGGGCCGCCGGCTACCTGCTGGCCTCCGGGACGGCCGGGCTGCTGCTCTGTGCGGGGCTGCTGCTGGCGGGGACGGTCGCCGGTGCGCTCGCCGTCCTGCTGGTCGGGCTGCCCCTGCTGCTGGGCCTGGGTCTGGTCGGGGTGCCGTTCGCGGCGTGGGAACGGCGGCTGGTCCGGCTGCTGGACGGCGCGCCGGTGCCCGGCCCCCACCAGGTGCCGGCCCGCCCGGGTCTCCCGGCCTGGCTGCGGCTGCGTTACCGCGAGCGGGCGACCTGGCGGGAGCTGGGTTTCGCGGCGCTCGCCGCCTTCGTGCTGTGGCCGATCGACCTGACCGTCGCGGGTTGCGCGATCGCGGTGCCCGGCTACCTGCTGGCGGCGCTGCCGCTGCTGCTGCTCGACGGCGAGCAGGTGAACGTCCTCAAGCTCTGGCAGGTCCACTCCCCGTACGTGGCGGCGGCGTTGGGTGTCGCCGGGGTGCTGGCGGCGGCACTGCTCGCCTATCCGCTGACCGCGGTGGCGGCGGGGCGGGCCGCACTCGTGCGGGCGGTGCTGGCGCCGGGCGGCCAGGAGGCGCGGATCGGCGAACTGGTCCGCTCGCGGGCCCGGTTGGTGGACGCCTTCGAGGCGGAACGGCGCCGGATCGAGCGGGACCTGCACGACGGTGCCCAACAGCGCCTGGTCGCCCTGGCGATGACGCTCGGACTCGCCAGGCTGGACGCGCCGCCCGGCAGCCCGCTCGCCGACCGGTTGGCGCAGGCGCACCGGGAGGCGGGGGACGTGCTGGCCGAGCTCAGGGAATTGATCAACGGCATCCATCCGCAGGTGCTGACCGACCGGGGTCTGCCGGACGCCTGCGCGGACGCCGCCGACCGGTCGCCGGTGCCGGTGGACGTCACCTTCGCGCTGCCCGGTCGGCTGCCGGCCGCGGTCGAGTCGGCCGGCTGGTTCGCGGTCACCGAGGCACTGGCGAACGTCGCCAAGCACAGCGGTGCCCGTTCCGCCCGCGTCGACGGGCGGTACGCCGACGGGCTGTTGACCGTCGAGGTGTCGGACGACGGACGCGGCGGCGCCGATCCGGCGGGCGGCACCGGTCTCACCGGGCTGGCCGACCGGGTCTCCGTGGTCGACGGCACCCTGACGGTGAGCAGCCCGCCCGGAGGCCCGACCCTGCTGCGCGTGGAGATCCCGTGCACCCCGATCGGCCCGCGTGCCGAGGACCTCACACGCACCTCGGGCCTCACGCCCACCCCGGGCGGCCCGCACACCCCGGACCGCCCGTGAGGCCGCTCCGGGTGGTGCTCGCCGAGGACGGCGTGCTGCTGCGCGAGGGCCTGATCGGCCTGTTGGAGCGCTTCGGCCACCAGGTGGTCGCCGCGGTGGGGGACGCCGGGGCGCTGAGCGCCGCCGTCGACGAGCACGTGCCGGACGTCGTCATCACCGACGTGCGGATGCCGCCCGGGCAGACCGACGAGGGCCTGCGGGCCGCCGTCGCGCTGCGCGCCCGGCGCCCCGGCCTGCCGGTGCTGGTGCTCAGCCAGTACGTGCAGCGCTCGTACGCCGCCGAGCTGCTGGACTCGGGGGACGGCTCCGGCGTCGGGTACCTGCTGAAGGACCGGATCGGGCAGGTCGAGGAGTTCGTGGCGGCGGTCGGCGCGGTGGCGGCCGGCGGCACCGTGGTGGACCCGGAGGTGGTGCGCCAGTTGCTGCGGCGCCGGCGCGACCCGCTGGACCGGCTGACGCCGCGCGAGCGGGAGGTGCTGGCGCTGATGGC
>NZ_JBEYFP010000244.1:0-8196 GCF_040634455.1 Kitasatospora sp. NPDC007106 | reverse complement strand
AGGCCCTTGCCGCGGACGTCGCCGATCAGCACCCGGGTGGCGCCGGGCACCCGGGTCGCCGCGTACAGGTCGCCGCCGAGCAGGGCCTCGTCCTCGGCGGGCAGGTAGAGGGCGGCGAGCCGCAGCGGCCCCAGCCGGTCGGGCAGCGGCCGCAGCAGCACCCGCTGCACCGTCTCGGAGACGGACCGCACCCGGGTGAGTTCGCGCCCGCGTCTCTCCCGGACGCGGCAGTACAGCACGATCAGCGTGGAGACCAGGATCAGCGCGATGATCTGGGTCTCGTGGTTGGTGGTGAACAGGCCGCCGTGGAAGATCCCGATGACCACCTGCGCGGTCACCGCCAGGGCGCCGATCAGGCCGGTGAACCAGGGGCCGCCGAAGGAGGCGGTGATCGCGGGGGCGACCACCAGCAGCGGGCCGAGGTGCACGTCGGTCGGGGAGGCGAGGTCGACCACCGAGATCAGCACGATGAAGCCCAGCGGGATCATCACCAGCGCATGGGCTCGCTGCCACGCCCCGCGCAGGGCAGCCGGGCGCCGCCGTCCGTGCACCGTCACCCCTCCACCCTGCACCCGCGACGGTCCGCACACCTCCGCGACACGGCCCGCGGCCCGGCGGCACCACGGCGCTCCGCAGGCCCGGCGTCAGGGCGGGCGGCAGGGCGGGCGGCGCCGTTGACCGTGATCTTGGACAGCCCCTACAGTCGGGACCGCTCCCGTACCAGTCCGCCGGAAGGTCCATGATGAAGCGTCACGACTGGCTGGACCGCATCCGGCAGCTCGATCCGGAGACGGACTACGCGGAGATCTACCGGATCAGCAGCTGGTACGAGTTCCCCTGGGACACCAACCAGTCGCTCGGCTTCGCGCTCTACCGCACCTACGCGGTGCCCTCCATCGGCCGGCTGCTGGCCCGGACGGGAGAGTTCACCGGGCGCGCGCAGAAGCGGTACGACGACACCGTGCTGATCCTGGAGGCCGTGCTGGAGCACGGCTTCGGCTCGGAGCAGGGCCGTGAGGCGATCCGCCGGATGAACGGGATGCACCGGCGGTACGAGATCTCGAACGAGGACTTCGTCTACGTCCTCGCCACCTTCGTGGTGGTGCCCAAGCGCTGGCTCGACGACTACGGCTGGCGGCCGTACTCCGCGCACGAGGTCCGCGCCGCCGTCAACTACTACCGCGAGCTCGGCCGGCACATGGGTCTGCGGGACGTCCCGGAGACGTACGAGGAGTTCGAGCGGCTGCTGGACGCCTACGAGCGGGCGAACTTCGCCTTCGACGAGGGCGGCCGGGCGGTCTCCGACGCGACCCTGGACCTCACCGCGAGCTGGTACCCGCGCCCGCTCGGCGCCCAGATGCGGCGCTCCTCGATCTGCCTGCTGGACGACCCGCTGCGGGAGGCGTTCGGCTACCCGAGGCCGCCGGCCGTCCTCACCGCGCTGGTCCGCGGCGGGATGCGGCTGCGCGGCCGGCTGGTCCGGCTGCTGCCGCCGCGCCGCAAGCCCCACCTGGCCCGGGACGGCCGGCAGGTCCGCGGCTACCCCGACGGGTACCGCATCTCCGAGCTCGGCACGTTCGAGGCACCGGCCGGCGGGCCCGCCGACGGGAGGACCGGCGGCGGCTGCCCCTTCGGCGCGGGGGCGTCCTGACGCACCGCCGCTCCCGGGCACTGTCGGCGGCCCGTGCCAGGCTGGCGGGATGACCGAGAACCCCGAGAACCCCGCGACGGCGAACCCCGTTCCCGAGATCCCGCCGCAGAACTACTCCCAGGCGTGGGACGACGGCGGCGCCCGGCCCGCCCTCCCGCTGGTCGGCGACGAGCGGGAGATCCTCACCGCCTACCTGGAGCACCACCGCGAGACGCTGGCCCTCAAGTGCGCCGGGCTGACGGCCGCGCAGCTGTCCGAGCACGCGGTGCCGCCCTCCCGGCTGACCCTGCACGGGCTGCTGCGGCACCTCGCCGGGGTCGAGCGGTGGTGGCTGCACCTGCAGTTCGCCGGGCTGCCGACGGAGATGCTCTACTACTCCGACGACGACCCCGACCAGGACTTCGAGACCCTCGACGGCGACCCGGCGCAGGCGCTCGCCGTCTGGCGGGCCCAGTGCGAGCGCTCGCGGGAGATCGTCGCCGCCGCCCCCTCGCTGGACGTCACCGGTGTGCACCGGGCCACCGGGCAGCCGGTGTCACTGCGCCGCATCCTGGTCCACATGATCGCCGAGTACGCCCGCCACGACGGCCACGCGGACCTGCTGCGCGAGCGCCTCGACGGCGCGACCGGTTACTGACCGCCGCTCGGGCTCGGCTGCCCCGCGCCCGGGCCGGGCTGCCCGGTGGCCGGGGTGGTCCCGCCGGTGCCGTGGGTCGGGCGCCCGCTGCCTCCCGGGACGGGCCGGCCGGTGGCGGGGGCCGTCTGGTCGCCGCCCCGGGTGGGCCGCCCGCCCTGGGTCGGCTGCCCGGTGGCCGGCTGCCCGCCGCCCTGGGTCGGCCGGCCCGTCCCCGGGGTCGGCTGCTCGGAGTCGGACGGCTCCGCGGCGGACGGCAGCCGCACCGCGGTGAACTCGCCGGCCGGGACGCCGTCCAGGGCGTCCTCGACGGCCTGCCGCCAGATCGGACCGGCGACCGCACCGCCGAAGGCGGCGTCGATCCGCTCGCCGCCCATCCGCTGGCCCTCCAGCGGCGCCGGGTTCATGGTGTCGCTGACGACCGTCGCGGCGGCCATCTCCGGGGTGTAGCCGACGAACCAGACCTGCCGGCCCTCGTTGGTGGTACCGGTCTTGCCGGCCGTCTCCCGGTCGGACAGGCCCGCGGTGTGGCCGGTGCCGCCGTCCTCGACCACGCCGCGGAGCATCGCGGTGACGGTGTCCGCGGTGGTCTGCGACAGCGCCTCGGTGCAGGAGGCCTTCGGCACCGCGAGGGACTTGCCGTCCGGGCCGGTCACCGAGGTGATCGCGGTCGGCGCGCAGTAGGTGCCGTGGGCGGCGAACGCCGCGTACACGCCCGCCATCTCCAGCGGCGTCAGGTCGTTGCTGCCGAGGGTCATCGACGGCACCACGCTGAGCTTCTCGCCGCCGGCCTGCTGGGTGATGCCCAGCTTGGCGGCCGTCTTCGACACCTCGCACAGGCCGGTCTCGGCCTCCAGGTTGGCGAAGTAGGTGTTGACCGACTGCTTCATCGCGGCCGGCATGGCGAAGCTGCCGATCAGGTCGCGGCTGTCGTTGTGCACCTCGCCGCTCTCCGGGAAGCGGCCGCCCGAGCAGTCCTGCATCGCCGGCCACGGCATGCTGTAGCCCGAGGTGTAGGTGCGGCTGACCGGGATGCCGTTCTCCAGCGCCGCCGCCGCCACGATCGGCTTGAAGGTGGAGCCGGTCGGGAAGCCGAGGCCGCCGCCCATCTTCTTCGGCACGTTCAGGTTGATCGTGGTCTGGTCCTTGCCGAGCCCGTACGGGCGGCTCTGCGCCATCGCCAGCACCTTGCCGGTGCCCGGCTGGACGACCGACATCACCGCGGCCGGCCGGTCGGACGGCGCGGCGTGCGCGGTGACGGCCTGCTGCACCGCCTTCTGCGCCTTGGGGTCGAGGGTGGTGCGGATCTGGAGGCCGCCGCGCTTCCACAGCGCCTTCCGCTCCTCCGGGGTCTTGCCGAAGGCCGGGTCGGAGAGCACCACCCGCTGCACGTAGTCGCAGAAGAAGCCCTCGCCCGTCCCCGCGGTGATGCAGCCCTGGTGGGCCCGGGTCACCTTCAGCTCCACCGGGGTGGCGATCGCCTCCGCCGCCTGCGCCGCGGTGATGTGCCCGAGCTCGGCCATCCGGCGCAGCACGGTGTCGCGCCGGGTCTTGGCCGCGGCCGGGTTGACGATCGGGTCGTAGGCGGACGGCGACTGCACCAGGCCGGCCAGCAGGGCCGCCTGAGGGAGCGACAGATCCTTGGCGTGCACGCTGAAGTACCGCTGGGCGGCGGTCTCTATGCCGTACGCCTTCTCGCCGAAGAAGGTGATGTTGAGGTAGTTGGCGAGGATCTGGTCCTTGGTCAGGGTCTCCTCGACCTTGATGGCGTACTTGAGCTCGCGGATCTTGCGGTCCAGGGTCTGCCGCTGCGCCTCCTGGACCTTCTGCACGTCGTCGCCCGCCTGGTCGACGAAGACGTTCTTGACGTACTGCTGGGTGAGGGTGGACGCGCCCTGCGCGGTGGTGCCGGAGGCGGCGTTGGAGTTGAGCGCGCGCAGCACGCCCTTCAGGTCGACGGCGCCGTGCTGGTAGTAGCGGCTGTCCTCGATGTCCACCAGGGCGGTCTTGACCAGCGGCGACATGGCGTCGGCGTCGACGACCGTGCGGTCCCGGCTGTAGATGGTGGCGATCGTGCCGCCGGCCGCGTCGTAGACGGTCGACGCCTGCGAGAGCGGCGGCGTCCTGAAGTCGTCCGGCAGGCTGTCGAAGTCCTCCACCGCAGACTGCGCGCCGAGCCCGGCGGCCCCCACGGCGGGCAGGGCCAGGCCCGCGACGAGGACGCCGCCCAGGGCGCTCGCGCCGACCAGACGAGCAGCCAGAAGGACCTTCTTGCGGTAACCGATGGAGTTGTGACGCGCCATGGGATCGACCCTAGGCGAACCATCGCCCGCCACGAACCGGTTTTCTTCCCGCTTTCGTCACAACTCCGTGACAGCGCTCGCCGGTCCTCCCCGCGACTCCCCCCGGGGGCGGCCGGCGGCGCGCCGGGCCGGGTGCTCTTGACGCGGCGGCGTCCGGTGGCAAGCCTTGGTCCCGGCCGGTCCCCCCCGGCCGCGACCGGCCCAGGAGGTCAACGGTGACCGCACAGGCGTCCCACACGCACGGCCGCACCGACGTGCCGCTGCTGGACGAGACGATCGGGCAGTGCCTGGACCGGGCGGTCGCCGCCCACCCGGAGCGCGAGGCGCTGGTGGACGTGCCGAGCGGCCGCCGCTGGACGTACGCCGAACTCGGCCGGGACGTCGACCGGGTGGCCCGCGGCCTGCGGGCGCGCGGGGTCGGCCGCGGCGACCGGGTCGGCATCTGGGCGCTCAACTGCCCGGAGTGGGTGCTGGTGCAGTACGCCACCGCCCGGCTCGGCGCGATCCTGGTGAACATCAACCCGGCCTACCGGACGCACGAGTTGGCGTACGCGCTGAACCAGTCCGGGGTGGGCCTGCTGGTCGCCCAGCCCGAGTACCGCACCAGCGACTACCGGGCGATGGTGGCCGAGGTCCGCGAGGAGTGCCCGGGCCTGCGGGAGACGCTGTGGATCGGCGACCCGGAGTTCCTGGAGCTCGACGGGGACGGGGGGTTCCCCGCCGACCTGGCGCCGGACGACCCGATCAACATCCAGTACACCTCGGGCACCACCGGTTTCCCGAAGGGCGCCACCCTCTCGCACCGCAACATCCTCAACAACGGCTTCTGGGTGGGCGAGCTGGTCGGGTACACCGAGCAGGACCGGATCTGCCTGCCGGTGCCCTTCTACCACTGCTTCGGCATGGTGATGGGCAACCTCGCGGCGCTCAGCCACGGCGCCTGCGTGGTGATCCCCGGCCAGGGCTTCGACCCGGCCGCCGCCCTGCACGCGGTCCAGGCCGAGCGGGCGACCTCGCTCTACGGCGTGCCGACGATGTTCATCGCCGAGCTGGGTCTCGCCGACTTCGCGACCTACGACCTCACCTCGCTGCGCACCGGCATCATGGCCGGCTCGCCCTGCCCGGTGGAGGTGATGAAGCGGGTCCAGACCGAGATGCACATGGCCGAGGTGGCCATCGCGTACGGGATGACCGAGACCTCGCCGGTCTCCACCCAGACCCGCCGCGACGACGACCTGGAGCACCGCACCGGCACGGTCGGCCGGGTGCTGCCGCACCTGGAGGTGAAGGTCGTCGAGCCGGAGACCGGGCGGACGGTCGGGCGCGGCGAGCCCGGCGAGCTGTGCACCCGCGGCTACTCGGTGATGATCGGGTACTGGAACGAGCCGGAGCGCACCGCCGAGGCGATCGACGACGGGGGCTGGATGCACACCGGCGACCTCGCGGTGATGCACGAGGACGGCTACCTGGCGGTCGTCGGCCGGATCAAGGACATGATCATCCGCGGCGGCGAGAACGTGTACCCGCGCGAGATCGAGGAGTTCCTGCACACCCACCCGGCGATCGCCGACGTCCAGGTGGTCGGCGTGCCCGACGAGCGCTACGGCGAGGAGGTCTGCGCCTTCGTGGTGCTGCGCGACCCGGACGGCACGCTCGGGGCCGAGGAGGTGGCCGAGTTCTGCCGCGGCCGGCTCGCGCACTACAAGACCCCCCGCCACGTGCACGTGGTCGAGGGCTTCCCGATGACGGTCAGCGGCAAGGTGAGAAAGAACGAGCTGAGGGAACGGGCGGCCCGCGCACTCGCCGGGTGAGCCCCCGCCCCGGGCGGCGGGAGTGCCGGGCGAGGGCCCGGCCACCACCGGGTCGCGGTCCGTTACGCTGGTGGCGTGATCCTTCTCGTCAGCCGTCGCCACGTGGACCTGCTCCGCGTCACGAGCATGTCCTGTCGACGCTCCGGCTGATCCCGCTCGTCCTCCGCCCTTCGGGCACACACCCTCCCCCGGCCCCGCTGCACCGGCCACACCCGGCGCGGCAGCGGCAGCGTCCCCGGCGACCGCCGGGCCCGCCGGGGCATTCGACACCCAGGTGATGTCACCCATGACCCAGCAGTCCCGTCCCACCGGTTCCACCGGACCCCTCGACGACCGCGCCGAGAACCTCCCGGTCATCGACCTCTCGCTGGCCGACGGCAGCGCCCAGGACCGCGCGCGGCTGCACGCGGCACTCCGCTCCGCCGCCACCGACGTCGGCTTCTTCCAGCTCGTCGGCCACGGCGTGACCCCGGCCGAGACCGCCGCGCTCACCGACGCGATGCACGCCTTCTTCGGCCTCCCCGAGGCCGACCGGCTGGCCGTGAGCAACCTGAACTCCCCGCACTTCCGCGGCTACACCCGGACCGGTGACGAGCGGACCGGCGGCAGCCGGGACTGGCGCGACCAGCTCGACATCGGCGCCGAACTGCCCCCGCACGTGCCCGGCTCCGGCGAGCCGCCGTACTGGTGGCTGGAGGGCCCCAACCAGTGGCCCGACGCGCTGCCCGAGCTGCGCGAGGCCTCGCTGCACTGGATCGACCGGCTCGGCGGCGTCGCCCGCAGGCTGCTGCACGAACTGCTCACCTCGATCGGCGCCCGGCCGGACTTCTACGACGACGCCTTCGCCGGCCACCCGCACCTGCGGCTGAAGCTGGTCCGCTACCCCGGGACGGCACCGGACGGCGCCGGGCAGGGCGTCGGCTCGCACAAGGACTACGGCTTCATCACCCTGCTGCTGCAGGACACCGTCGGCGGCCTGCAGGTGGAGCGCTCCGACGGCTCCTTCCTGGAGGTGCCGCCGATGGAGGGCGCCTTCGTGGTCAACCTCGGCGAGCTGCTGGAGGTCGCCACCGACGGCTACCTGAAGGCCACCAGCCACCGGGTGGTCAGCCCGCCCGGCGCCCGCGAGCGGTTCTCGGTGCCGTTCTTCTACAACCCGCGGCTGGACGCGCACATCGAGCCGCTCGAGTTCCCGCAGGCCCACCACGCGCCCGGTGCCACCCAGGACCCGGCGAACCCGCTGTTCGCCGAGTTCGGCCGGAACGAGCTGAAGGGCTACCTGCGGGCGCACCCCGAGGTCACCCGCCGCCACCACGCCGACCTGCTGCCGCTCACGGCCGCCTGACGGCGGGCCCGGGCGGCCCGGGGGCCGTTCCCGGGCGGAGGCACCGGAGGCTCGCAGCGACGATCGCGGATCGTTCCGTCACCGTGCCGAGAATGTTCTAGCATGGTGCGAACAATCCGCGATCGTCCGCGTCCGGAGGGATCCCCGTGCCCGCACTGCCGTTAACCCGACCGTCCCTGCCGCCCCGGCCGTCCCGGCCGTCCCGTGCCGCGGTCACCGTCACCGTCCTGCCGACCGCGGCCGCAGCCGCGGCCGTCCTGCTGGTGTACGCCCGGCTGCGGCCCCAGCTGCCCGAGCCGCTCGCCGTGCACTTCTCCGGCGACGGCGCCGACGGCACCCTGCCCGGGTGGCGCTTCCTCGCCGCCTCGCTCGGGCTGATCGCGCTCACCGGCGGCGCCCTCGCCCGCCTGGCGCTCGCCGACACGCTGCCGGCCCGGGCCCGCCGCGCCCTG
>NZ_JBEYFP010000243.1:0-8202 GCF_040634455.1 Kitasatospora sp. NPDC007106 | reverse complement strand
CCGCCGCAGCCGTCCCGGCCCCGCAGGCCGCGCCGGCCGCCGCCCCGGTGGCGAGCGGTGCGGGCGACGTGCGGGTGCCGATCAAGGGCGTCCGCAAGGCCACCGCGGCCGCCATGGTCTCCTCGGCCTTCACCGCGCCGCACGTCACCGAGTTCGTCCAGATCGACGTGACCCGCACGATGAAGCTGGTCCGCAAGCTCAAGGAGACCGGCGAGCTCGGCCGGGACGTCCGCGTCTCGCCGCTGCTGCTGGTCGCCAAGGCGCTGCTCACCGCGGTGAAGCGGCACCCGGAGATCAACGCCGCCTGGGACGAGGCCGCCCAGGAGATCGTGATCAAGGGGCAGGTCAACCTCGGCATCGCCGCGGCCACGCCGCGCGGCCTGATCGTCCCGAACATCAAGGACGCCGGCGGCAAGACGCTGACCCAGCTGGCCCTCTCGCTCGGCGAGCTGGTCGACACCGCGCGCGAGGGCAAGACCTCGCCCGCGGACATGCAGGGCGGCTCGATCACCATCACCAACGTCGGCGTCTTCGGCGTCGACACCGGCACCCCGATCCTCAACCCGGGCGAGGCCGCCATCCTCGCCTTCGGCGCGGTCCGGGAGATGCCCTGGGTACACAAGGGCAAGGTGGTGCCCCGTCAGGTCACCACGCTGGCGCTCTCCTTCGACCACCGCCTGGTCGACGGCGAGCTCGGCTCCAAGGTCCTCGCGGACATCGCCGCGATCCTGGAGCGCCCGAAGCGGCTCATCACCTGGGCCTGATCCCCGGTGAACACCGCCGGCCCCGTCCCCTCGTGGGGGCGGGGCCGGCGGCGTTCCCGGGCCGGTCAGCGGCGGGCGAGGCGCTTCACGGAGAGCAGCACCCCGCCGCCGAGGACGAGCAGCACCCCGCCGGAGGCGAACAGGAAGGCGGTGGCCGAGGACGGGCCGGTCTGTGCCAGCTCGGTGGCCGGGGCGGCGGGCGCGGTGGTGGGCACGGTGGTGGCCCGGGCGGTCGCGGGGGCCGTGGTCGCGGCGGCCGGCAGGGCGGCCCGGACGGGGGCGGCCGCGGTGGTGGCGGACGCGGCGCGGGTGGGCGCGGTGCGCGCGGGCGCGGTGGTGGCGGGCTTCGTGCGGGTGGGCGTGGTGGTGGCCGGGGCGGTCGGCGCGGGGTGCTTCACCGCCAGGGTGATGTGGTCGTTGCTGCCCTGGCCGCTGAACAGGTCGACCGTGCGGATCTGCGCCGGGACGTCGGCGAGCACGGTCAGCCGGAACGTGTAGCGGTGCGCGCGGCCCGCCGCCACCGGCTCCGCCAGGGAGGCGGTGTTCGCCACCAGGGTGGGGTCGCAGGAGTGCCGCAGCGACAGCCGCTTCCACTGGCCGTGGAACTTCACCTCGACCTTCACGTTCTCGGGCTGCAGGTTGACCAGCCGGTTGGTGCCGGGCACCGGCTCGGAGGCGAACAGCGCGAAGGAGGGGGCCAGCGCCGGGATCGCCGCGCCGGTGTCGTTGTACTGCTCCATGCCGATCTCCACCGGGGCGCCGCCGGCGGTGACGCCCGTCGGCGCCGGGAGGAACGCGCTGGAGCCGCCGTGGCTCACCTGCGGCGCGGTGGCGGTGGCGGTGGCCGCGGGCGCCGGCTCGTCGCCGCAGGCCCAGGCGGCGGTGCCGCCGGTCAGCACGGGCAGACCGACGCCGACCGCGACGGCGGCGGCGGTGGTGACGGCGGCGTTGCGGACAAAACGGGAGATAACGGGCGCGCGCATGACTGGTCCCCCCAGGGCGGTGTGCTGACGGTGTGTGGGTGAAGGTGTCCGGCGCATCGGCCCCCCGGCCGTTGCCCGCCGGTCCTGCTCTCCGTGCCTTCACTCTGATGGACGTGCATCCGCCCCGGGGGTTGCAGGTGGTTCCGAGAAATTTTTCCGGGCCTCCGGAGTCCCTCGGCGATACTGCTCCCATGTCCGATCGTCAGACCGCGGTGAAGGCCGCCCGCAGCGCCCCCGACCTGCCCGAGCCCCGGCCCTCACTGCGGCGCGACGTCTCGGTGCCGGCCCTGCTGGCCGGTCTGGTCTGCATCGCCGTCTCCTTCTCCGGGCCGCTGGTGGTGGTACTCGCCGCCGCCTCCGCCGGGCACCTGGGCCCGGCGCACACCGCCTCCTGGATCTGGGCGGTGTCGATCGGCAGCGGCCTGACCTGCCTGCTGCTCAGCTGGTGGACGCGGACCCCGGTGATCACCGCCTGGTCCACCCCCGGTGCGGCCCTGCTGGTCGGCAGCCTCGGTGCCCATCCCTACCGGGAGTCGGTGGGCGCCTTCCTGCTCTCCTCGGTCGCCGTGGCCGTGCTCGGCGCCACCGGCCTGTTCGGCCGACTCGTGCGGGCGATCCCGGTCGGCATCGTCAACGCGATGCTGGCCGGCATCCTGTTCACCTTCGGCGCCGGGATCTTCACCGAGCTGCGGAGCGCCCCCGCCCTGGTGCTCGGCAC
Organism: Kitasatospora sp. NPDC007106; assembly: GCF_040634455.1. NCBI lineage: Bacteria > Bacillati > Actinomycetota > Actinomycetes > Kitasatosporales > Streptomycetaceae > Kitasatospora > Kitasatospora sp. NPDC007106. The sequence goes on along the minus strand of NZ_JBEYFP010000243.1, from coordinate 5,737 downwards.
CTTCGCCGCCTTCCTGCTCGCCAAGCGGTGGCTGCCGCGGTACGCCGTCCCGCTGGCGCTGCTGGCGGGTGCGGCGCTCGCCGCGGCCACCGTCGGGCTGCCGCTGCACTTCGGGTCGGGCGGGCCGACCCGGCCGGTGCTCACCGTGCCGGCCTTCTCCTGGTCCGCGACCGTCGGCCTGGCACTGCCGCTCACCATCGTCGCGCTGGCCTCGCAGAACGCCCCGGGCCTCGGCATCATGCGGGCCTCCGGCTACCGGCCGGACGACCGGATGCTGGTGGGGGCCACCGGCGCGGTCTCCGTGCTGCTGGCGCCGTTCGGCTCGCCGGGCGTCAACCTGGCCGCCATCACCGCCGCGATCTGCACCAGCGAGGAGAGCCACCCCGACCCGCGGCGGCGCTACGTCGCCGGGATGTCGGCCGGCGTCCTCTACCTCCTGGTGGGCAGCTTCGGCGGGGTGCTGGTCGGCCTGTTCACCGGGCTGCCGCACGTGCTGATCGCGGTGATCGCCGGAGTCGCGCTGCTCGCCTCCTTCCAGGGCAGCCTGGCCGGCGCGGTCGCCGACGAGCACGGCCGGGACGGCGCCGTGGTGACCTTCCTGGCGACCGCCTCGGGCATGACGCTGTTCGGCATCGGCGCGGCGTTCTGGGGACTGCTGCTCGGCGTCGCCACCCATCTCGTGCTGCACCGCCGCAGGGCCTGAAAACGGTTCTCCCATTTCCGCGGTATTCCGTCGGAATCACGTCGAATGCCCGTATTCAGGGTTCGTGGACGCCGTGCGTGCGCTCCGGTCGGCCAAACGGCCGAACCCGGGATGCGATCTTGCCCGTGATGTGCTCGCGGAACTGCCCCGAACGGCCGAATTCCGTGCGGGTACGGGCAGTTCGGCACGAAATTCACGAGCCGTGGATCGCATGGCGGAGCGGGTCGCGCGGGTAGGCTGAGGCGGCTCGATCCGGATGCGGTGGGGAATTCGGAATCACCCGCTCCGGTGCACGTGAATTCCTCCGACGAGCAGCAGCGATGGCTGGTGACATGGCAGTGGGCGATCTGATCCGGGATGCGGAGCGCGAATTCGAGGGGGAGGAGGAGACCGCCGAGGCGGTCGGATCCGGCCGCTCGCGGCTGGTGCGGCGCCGCCGCGCCCTGCTGGCGGTCGCGGCCTCCGCCGCGCTGATCGCCTGCGGCGGCCTGGGCGCCGCCGGACTCGTCAAGTCGCCCGCCGAGCGGGCGGCCGACACCGCCCCGCCGCCCGGCACGCTGCTCACCGCCGAGGCCACGACCAAGGTGCTGACGCGTGCCACCGTCACCCGCGGCCAGGTCTACCCGCCCACCCGCTACGACGTCACCCCCGCCGCGTCCTCCCCGGACATCACGCAGCTGTATGTGTCCGCGCTGGCAGTGAAGGCGGGTGACGCGGTCGCCAACGGCCAGCTGCTCGCGGAGGTCTCCGGCCGGCCGCTGTTCGTCCTCAAGGGCGCGGTGCCCGCCTACCGGGACCTCAAGCCGGGAGCCAACGGGTCCGACGTGGCCCAGCTGCAGGCCGCGCTGGCCGACCTCGGCCACGGGCGCGGTTCGGACGCCGAGGGGGAGTACGGCCCGGGCACCGCGCAGGCCGTCACCGACTTCTACCGGCAGCTCGGCCACCCCGCACCCACCGCGGGCGCGGCCGCCGAGCAGGCCGTGGACGCCGCGAAGCGCGCCGTGGAGGCGGACCAGCGGACGGTCGACGACCTGAAGGCCCGGCAGGGGTCGGCCGCCGCGGCCCCGCCGTCGGGCGCGCCCTCCGCCGCCCCGGCCGACCAGGGCGTCCTGCCCGGCCTCGCCGCCCAGCTCGACGAGGCCGAGCGGCGGCTGTCCGACGACCGGGCGGCGCTGGCCCGGGCGCAGGCGGCCGACGGGCCGGTGGTGCCCGCCGGGGAGGTGGTCTTCCTGCCCGTGCTGCCGGCCGCCGTGACGGCCGTGAACGCAACCGTCGGCGCCCCGGTCGCAGGTCCGCTGCTCTCGCTGACCAGCGGCGACCTGGTGGTCACCGGCCAGCTCACCCCCGGCCAGGCGCCCGGGATCACCCCGGGCATGGCGGTGGAGATCCTCTCGGAGAGCACCGGCACGGTGGTGCGGGGCGAGGTCGCCGAGCTGGGACCGCAGACCACCACGCCGCCGGCGGGCCGGGTGATCGCGATCGGCGGCACCGCCGCCCCGGCCGGTTCCGGCACCGGCGCCGCGGCTGCCGCGCCGGCGGCGCCGGCCGCCCCGCCCGCGGCCGCCTACGTACCGCTGAGGATCACTCCCACCGAGCCGCTGCCCGCCGCCCTCGGCGGCCAGAACGTCCGCATCACCGTCCGGCGCAGCGCCACCGCCCAGCCGGTGCTGTGCGTGCCGGTCGCCGCCGTGTACACCGACGCCACCGGGCGGACGGCGGTCACCCGGATCGGCTCCACGGGCCGCCGGGTCACCGTCCCGGTGACCACCGGGGTGAACGCTGACGGGTACGTGGCCGTCACCCCCGTGCAGGCCGCGCAGCTGCAGCCGGGCGACCAGGTGGTGGTCGGCCGGTGAGCGAGGTGATCCGACTGGAGGGCGTGGGCCGAAGCTTCGCCGGGCCGCCGCCGGTCACCGCACTGCACCCCTGCGACCTGTCCGTGCGGCGCGGCGAGTTCGTGGCGGTGACCGGCCCGTCCGGCTCGGGCAAGTCCACCCTGCTGCACCTGCTGGGGCTGCTCGACACCCCGACCACCGGCCGGTACGAGCTGGACGGCATCGACACCGGGAGCCTCCGCGACCGGGACCGCTCCGCCCTCCGCGGCCGCCGGATCGGCTTCGTCTTCCAGTCCTTCCAGCTCCTGCCGCACCGCACCGCCGAGGAGAACGTGCAGCTCGCCCAGGTCTACAACCGCGTCCCCCGGGAGCAGCGCCGGACGGCCGCCCGGGAGGCGCTGCACCTGGTCGGCCTCGGCCACCGGGTGGAGGCGCTGCCCACCACGCTGTCCGGCGGCGAGCGGCAGCGGGTCGCCGTCGCCCGCGCCCTGGTCAACCGGCCCGACCTGCTGCTCTGCGACGAACCCACCGGCAACCTGGACTCCGCGAGCGCGGGCGCCGTGCTGGAGCAGTTCGAGCGGCTCAACGACGAGGGCTACACCCTGGTGATGATCACCCACGACCCCGCGGTGGCCGCCCGGGCCCGCCGGGTGGTCCGGATCGCGGACGGCCGCCTGACCGAGCCGGCGGCCGTCCGATGACCACCACCGGGCCGGTCGGGCCGCCCTCCCGGCTCGGGCCGCGCGACCTGGCGGCCGAGGCCCTGGCGGGCGTGCTGCAGCGTCCTGGCCGCTCGGTGCTGACCATGCTGGGCACGGTCCTCGGCATCGGTGCGTTCGTCGCGGTGCTCGGCCTGACGGCCACCGCCTCCGGGCAGATCGGCGCCGGGTTCGACTTGACGCGGGCGACCACGGTGACCGTCACCGACCACCCCGTGACGGACGGCGTCCCGCCCGGCGCCAACCCGCCGAGCGGCTTCCCCGCCGACTCCGACGCCCGGGCCGGCCGGATCGACGGCGTCACCGCGGCCGGCCTGTGGTGGCGGATCCCCTCGGACGACCTGCGGATCTCGGCCGCCCCCGAGACCGGGCCGGGCGTCCAGGGCCTCTCCCTGTTCGCCGCCACCCCCGGCGCCGTCGCCGCGGTGCACCCGACGCTGGCCGCCGGGGTGACCCTCGACCCGTACGCGCAGCGGGCCGCGCTGCCGGTGGTGCTGCTGAGCCGGACGGCGGCGGCCAGGCTCGGGGTGACCCGGCTGGACGCCCAGCCCGCGATCTTCATCCAGGGCCTGCCGTACACCGTGATCGGCGTCTACGACCAGGTCGAACGGCTGCCGGACACCATGCTCGGCATGATCGTCCCCGGGTCCACCGCGCTGGAGCGCTTCGGCAACCCCGGTACGGCCGACGACGAGGCCGCGCACCTGATCGCCGCCACCCGGGTCGGCGCCGCCGACGTGGTCGCCGGCCAGCTGGCGGTGGCCCTGCGCCCGGACGCCCCGGACCTGCTCACCGTCACCGCGCCGCCGGACCCGCACGGCCTGCGCGACCGGGTCACCTCCGACCTCACCGGCCTCTTCCTGGCGCTGGCCGCGATCTGCCTGGTGGTGGGGGCGGTCGGGATCGCCAACACCACCCTCGTCGCCGTCCTCGAACGCACCCCCGAGATCGGCCTGCGTCGCTCGCTCGGCGCCCGCACCCGGCACATCGCCGCGCAGTTCCTCACCGAGTCGACGGCGCTCGGCACCCTCGGCGGGCTGATCGGCACCTGCCTCGGGGTGCTCACCGTGCTCGCGGTGGCCGCCTCCCGGGACTGGACGGCCGTCCTGCAGCCCTGGGCCACCCTGCCGGCGCCGCTGATCGGCTCCGCGGTCGGCCTGCTCGCCGGGCTCTACCCGGCCGTCCGGGCCGCCCGGACCGACCCGCTCACCGCGCTCCGCGGCGGCTGACCGGGGCCCGCACCGGCGCTGACCAGCAGGTTCTGGAGACGGTTCGCTGCCGGTGGCCAGCCGACACGCCGCTACGGCATTGGGCCGGTCCGGCGAACTTCGGATGCGTCCGGTCGGCCGGGCGTGTCGCGAGGGGTACGTCTGTGCGACCACCACCCGGGCCCCCGCCGGGTGACCGGAGCCCGGAGGACGCACCCGCATGCCGCCTGGCAACCCTGGCCGGATCGTCCGGAGTCTGGCCGCGCTCGTGCTGATGTCGGCCGCCGTGCTGCCCGCAGCGCTCGAGGTCGCGGCCCCCGCCCCGTCCGCGGTGATAGGGCCGCCCGCCGGCCCGCTCACCGACCGCGGTGCGCCGCCCGCCCAGAACCGGATCGACCTCCGGGCGCCCGGTGCCGCCCCCAGCATCGACATCCGGCGCGCCGGCGACCCGGCCAACCGGATCACCCTGGTGCTGCTCGGCGACGGCTACACCGCGGCCCAGCAGCCGCTCTTCCGGGAACAGGCCGACCGGGCCTGGCGGGCCCTGATGGAGATCGAGCCGTTCCGCACCTACCAGAACTTCTTCAACATACGGAGGGTCGAGGTGGTCTCCCCGGTCGCCGGCATAGCCGAGGCCGAGGACGGCCGACCCACCGACACCCCGCTGGGCATGCACTTCTGGTGCGAGGGCACCGCCCGGCTGCTCTGCGCCGACGAGTCCGCGACCGCCCGCTACGCCGGCGAGGACGCCGGACCGCAGTTCCTGATAGCGCTCGCCAACTCCGAGGAGTACGGCGGCGCGGGCGGCACCGGCGTCACCACCCTGGCCGGCGGCAGCCCCGACGCCGGCCGGATCATCCAGCACGAGATCGGCCACACCGTCGGCGACCTCGGCGACGAGTACGACAGCGCCCCCGACGACCCCGACTACGCCAACCTCTCGGCCGTCGACGCCGACGAGATGCTGCGGACCCACACCAAGTGGTGGCGCTGGCTCGGCGCCACCTCGCCGGACGGCGGCGGTGTGGTGGGCGCCTACCGCAGTGCCAACGGCCTCTACCGGCCCACCGCCGACTCCGTGATGCGCACCCTCGGCGGGCAGTACAACCTGCCCTCGCGCGAGGCGATCGTCGAACAGATCTACCGCCGGGTGAAGCCGCTGGACGGTGCCGCGCCCACGCCCGGTGTGGTCACCGGGCGGCCGAGGCTCCAGGTGAGCGCGGTGCCCCTGGAGGGGACGCGCCAGCTGGCCGTCGAATGGACGGTGAACGG
>NZ_JBEYFP010000242.1:0-8214 GCF_040634455.1 Kitasatospora sp. NPDC007106 | reverse complement strand
CGGACCCGCGCCCCGCCGCGCGGCGCTCCGGGCGCTGGTCAGCGAGACGCTGCGGCTCTACCCGTCGGCCTGGCTGCTGCCCCGGCACGCCGCGGCGGAGGACCTGCTGACGGGTTTCCGGATCGAGGCCGGCAGCGAGGTGCTGGTCTGCCCGTACCTGGTGCACCGCGACCCGGAACTGTGGCCGGAGCCGGAGGTGTTCGATCCGCGGCGGTTCACCGCGCCCGGGCGGCGGCCGGCCGATCCGGGCGCCTACCTGCCGTTCGGCATCGGCGCGCGGGCCTGCCTGGGTCTGCAGTTCGCGCTGCGGGAGACGGTCGCGCTGCTGGAGCTGCTGCTGCCGGCGTTCGAGGCCGTGCCGGTCGGGCCCGCCCCGGAGCCGTCCTTCGGGATGGTGGTGCGGCCGGACGGGCCGGTGCCCGCGGTGCTGACCCGGGCCGGCTGACGGCCGGGCTCAGGGCGGGGTGTCGCCGCGCCAGTCCCAGTGCCGGGGGTCGCCGGTGCGGGGCGCGTACTGGGCGCGGCCGCCCGGGCCGTGGGAGCCGATCTCGGTGGGCAGCGCGGCCCCCTCGGCGAGTTGGGCCTCGCTCCAGCCGGTCACGTCGAGCAGCAGTCCGTCGAGCGGCCCGGCGACCAGTTCGCGGTAGGCGTGCCCGGGCTGCGGCCCGGGATCGGGATCGTCGTAGTCGGCGCCGTAGACCCGCCCGCGCATCAGGTGCTCGTCCATGACGGCAGGATCGCAGCCGCCACCGACAGCGCCGTGCTGCGGCACGCCCCCGGGCCGGGCCCGGTCAGCCACCGGGCGCGAGTCCGGCGGCGATGCCGTCGAGGACGACGTCGAGTCCGGCCTCGAAGGCGGTGGCGGGGTCGGTGTGGGTGCCGTACCGGACGGCGGCGGCCAGCGCCGGGTAGTTGCCGGTGACGAGCATCCGGGAGAGGTAGGGGCCTTCCGAGCGCCGCCAGGCGTCCTTGTCCAGGCCGGTGTCCCGCTCGGCGCGCAGTTCGGCGGTCTCCCGGCGCAGCGCGCCGACGAGGTAGTCGTCGACCGTCCCGACCGCGCGCAGCGAAGGAGGGGGACACCGTGGAGACCGACACCCGCAGCCCGCGGATCGCCGTGGTCGGGGCCGGGCCGGGCGGCCTGACGCTCGCCCGGATCCTGCACCTGCACGGGATCGGGGCCGTGGTGCACGAACGCGACCGCGACCGCACCGCCCGTGCCCAGGGCGGCACGCTCGACCTGCACCGGGAGAGCGGGCAGCGGGCGCTGCGCGAGGCCGGGTTGGAGGCCGCCTTCCTGCGCGCCGCCCGCCGCGAGGGCCAGGACCTGCGCCTGCTCGACCACACCGGCACCCTGCTGCTGCAGGAGGACACCCCGGACGACGCCCCGATGGACCGGCCCGAGATCGACCGCGCCGACCTGCGGGACCTGCTGCTGGATTCGCTGCCCGCCGGCACCGTCCGCTGGGGCCGGACCTTCCGGCACGCCACCCGCCGGCCGGAGGGCGGACGGCGGCTGCACTTCGAGGGCGGTGCGACGGACGACTGCGACCTGCTGGTCGGCGCGGACGGCGCCCACTCCCGTGCCCGCCCGCTGGTCACCGCCGCCCGGCCGGCCCACCTCGGCAGCAACACCGTGGAGAGCGGCATCTCCGCCGCCGACCGCAGCCACCCCGAGCTGTCGGCGCTGGTCGGCCGCGGCAACTACTGGGCGCTGGGCCCGGGTCGTTCGCTCGCCGCCCAGCGGCAGGGCGGGGGGCGGATCCGCGTCTTCCTCTCCTTCCACACGCCCGAGGACTGGCTCGCCACCTGCGGCGTCCCCTTCGCCGACCGGGACGCCGCGCGCCACGCCCTGACGGGCCTGTTCGCCGACTGGGCGCCGCAGTTCCGGGCGCTGATCGAGGCGTGCGACGAGCCGTTCGTCCCGCGTCCGCTCACCGCACTGCCCGTGGGGCTGACCTGGCCCTCCGTGCCCGGCGTGACCCTGCTCGGCGACGCCGCCCATCTGATGCCCCCGGTCGGCCTCGGCGCCAACACCGCCATGCTGGACGCCGCCGAACTCGCCCGGGAGATCGCCGCCGCACCGGACGACCTCGCCGGGGCCGTCCGCCGCTACGAGACCGCCATGTTCGAACGCAGCGCCGTGGCGGCCCGGGAGTCGGAGCGGATCACGGCGATGCTGATGTCCGAGGACGGCGCGGCCCGGCTGGTCCGGTTCTTCCGGCCCGACGGCGAGGGCACGGCGGACGCCTGAAGGTCACGCCAGGCGCAGGGCGTCGGCGAGGTCGGGCCCGGTGCTGCGCCAGCAGGAGACGTCGTTGGCCGCGGAGACCAGGTCGCCCAGGTGCCAGCCGCCGTCGGCGTCGCGGACCGCGCAGAGGCCGTCCCACTCGATCGCGAGGTCGGCGGTGATCGGTGTGCCGCGCACGGTGACCCGGCCGAGGGGGTCGAGGACGCGGGCGTCCGGGCAGCCGGTGAGGCGCCGGACGTCCGCGAGCGTCCACTCCTCGGGCAGTGGCAGGTCCTCCTCGGTGCGTGCGGCGAGGAGTTCGGCGACGGCGACGCCCAGCCGGGGCCGGACCCACTCGCCGTCGCGTTCGATGCCGAGGACACCGCCGAGGAAGGCCATGTCGCAGGTGCCGAGGGGGGTCTCCCATCGGAACGGCACCCGGGAGACGTGGGCGGGCAGGTCCGCCGCGTCGGTCTCCGTCCGTCCGAAGGCCTCCTTGGGCACGGGGCCGTCGTCGGTGTAGCGGTGGGCGAGGAAGGCGGTGATCCACCCGGTGACGGTGTCGCCGCCCGAGGCGGACTTCCACGAGTAGAGGGACCGCCAGAACTGCTCGTCGGTCCGCCGGCCGGCGGCCGTGGCGGCGATCTCGTCCAGCACCGGGAGCAGCCCGGCCAGCCAGGGACGCAGCCCGGTGAGCCGCTCCCCCAGCGCGCGGGTGCGGTCGGCGAGCAGTTGCCAGTCCTCGGGCGTGCCCTCCAGCCGGACGCGCGGGATGCCGCACATGGTCACCCAGCGGAACCGGTAGTACGGGCTGACCACGTCCATCAGCGCCACCAGGGCCGCGGCGGTGTCCGTCGGCGTGGTGGTGGAGAACGGGGGCAGGAAGAGCTCGGTGGTGGCCTCGCCGAGGTTCCGGTGCAGCGGCTCGCGGACGCGGCGGATCGAGCGCTCCCAGTCGGCGGGGGCCGCGTCGTCGCGGACCACGATCGTGCGGGTGTACCCGGGGGTGTCGGTGAACAGGTGCGCGTAGCGGTCGGCGTTCAACCGGACGTGGACGGCGCTCTCGTGGACGACCGTGTACCAGAGCACGTCGGGCGAGAGGCTGAGCGGCAGGTGGGCGGCGAAGCACAGGTGGAGGGCGCGCAGCAGCAGGCTGGAGGAGGGCTCGGCCACCGCCGGGACGCCGGTGGGCAGGCCGATCAGTCGCTCGGTGCTGCGGTGGTGGATCCGGGCGGGGCGGGCGAGCACCGCGTGCAGGAACCGCTCGGTGCCCAGGTCGGTGACCTCGGCGGCCAGACCGGCCGCCTCGGCGTCGGCCTCGGCGTCGGAGGTGAGCGGCAGGTCGATCTCGAGGGCCATCGGCACCCTTCGGCTAGCTGTCGGGCGGAGCGCGCCGATGGTAGGGGGCCGCCCGGGGTGGACGGCAAGGCGTTTTCGCGGCGCGGCCCCGGGTCACTCCTCGGCGGCGGGGAGCCGCCAGTCGAAGGGGATGAACTCGCGGTCCCACGGCGCGGCCCGGTCGAGTTCGGCGACGGCCTCGGGCGTCCGCAGCAGGCAGCGGTGGCGCAGCAGGTCGCGCCGCTCCCGGGGGGTCAGCAGCCGTTCCCGGGGGCTCAGGTTCTCCGGGTGGTCGAGCGCCAGCACGGGACTGCCGTCGACGGGGCGGTCGCCGTCGACGTTCAGGTGGTCGCCGGACGGGGTGCGGTAGTCGAGCCGCAGGTCCGTCGACCACTGCGAGTTGCCGCCCCAGCCCTGGGAGAGGTCGACCGTCCGCCGGTGGCGGCGGCGGAAGGTCCAGTACAGCGGCGAGCGGTCCGCGACGCCGTGCTGGGCGTGCGCGGCGCCGGCCCGGACGCGGACGCCCGCCCGGGAGAACAGCAGTTCGCCGAGCATCAGGCCGGGCCATAGCACCTCGGTGACCTCGATCGGCGTCGCCGGGTCGTCGGCCTGCTCGACCTCGACGATCTCGTGCAGGAAGGGGTCGAAGCCGCCCCCGCGGAACGGGGTCATGCCGAGGCCGGTGAAGAGCCCGAGGTACTCCTCGTCGGAGAACGCGAGCCCCTCGACGCCCGGGTCCCACGGGCCGGCGGGCGTCTGCCGGGCGAGCAGCAGGACGTCGCTCACCCGGCCGAGCGCGTACAACTCCATGTGCAGCACGCCGACCCGCTCGTCGGTGCGGCGGTCCTGCCACCAGCCGCTGCACGCGGCCGCGGTGTGCAGCCGTTCGCGGTACGCGCGGCCCGTCTCCGCCAGCCACGGGAGGGCGACCTCCCGGTGGGCACCCGGCCCGGCACCCTCCGTCAGGCCCTCGTACAGCTCGCGTCCGCCCGCCCCGGTGTCCATGATCGAAATCTAGCAGGGTGCGACTGCGGCGCGATCGCCGTTCATTTCAGCTCATTTCAGCGTGGTCAGCCACTCCTCGACGGTGGTGACCTCGGCCTGACGGGGGAACACCTTGCCGGTGAGGACGCGGTGGACCTCGGGGTCGGCGTCGGCGCAGCCGTCGGAGAGGACGGTGAGGCGGTAGTCGAGGTCGGCGGCCTGCCGGACGGTGGACAGCACGACGCCGCTGGTCGCGATGCCGGTGAGGACGAGGTGCTCGATCCCGGAGCCGCGCAGGACGAGGTCGAGGTCGCTGCCCGCGAAGGCGCTGATCCGCTTCTTGGTGACCACGGTGTCGCCCTCGCGGGGCGCCAGGTCGGGGTGGACGGCGGCACCGGGGTCCTCGGGGGTGAACGCGCCGGGCCGCAGCGCGCCGAAGCTCTTGTTGCGCGCGGAGATCTCGGGATGGCCGGGCCGGAAGCCGAGGACGACGTACACGACCGGGACGCCGGCGGCCCGGGCGGCCTCGACGGCGCGCGCGAGCCGGGGCAGGTAGTCGGGTTCGTCGATGCGGCTCACGATGCCGACCTGGATGTCCATCACGAGCAGGGCGGTGCCGGTCATGGCGGCGTTTCCTTCCGTACGGGCGTGCGGGGCGGCGGCTACGGGCCGCGGTGGGTGGCGGCTACGGGCCGCGATGGGCGGCGGCCGCTGCGGGTGGGGCGGGGGTGTCCTGCTGCGGGGCGCCGACCTGTCGCAGTGAGCGGTCGGCGACGGTGACGAGCAGGTGGAGGACGGCGGCGGCGAGCATGAACCAGGCCAGTTGGTGCAGGCCGGCGGTGTCGGCGCCGTGGCCGAGGAAGGCGCCGGTGGCCGCGGCGGCGACGATCGCGCCGAGGTAGCTGAAGGTGCGCAGCAGTCCGGCCGAGGAGCCGATCCGCGCGGGGTGCGCCTGGTGGTAGACGGCGCTCTGCAGGGCGAGTCCGTTGAGGCCCTGCGGGATGCCGAAGGCGAGCGCGACCACGAGCAGCAGCCAGATCGGGGAGTGCGGGCCGAGCAGCAGGACGAGGGTGCAGGCCGCGATCTGGCCGAGGGCGCCGGCGAGGAGTTTGCCGCGGATCTGCCGCCGCCGGCCGGTGACCGCGGAGACGACGATCGCCGTGCCGAAGAGCGGGAGTTGGACGAGTCCGGCCTGCGGGGCGGTGAGTCCGCGGCCCTCCTGCATCCACTGGGTGCAGCCGTAGAGGAAGGCGTAGGCGACGGTGTACGCGAGCAGGGCGCGGATGTAGGTGGCGATCAGCGGCAGGTTTCCGCCGAGCACCCGCAGGTCGATGAACGGGTCGGCGGCGCGGCGCTCCCGGCGGGCGAAGCAGGCTGCCGCGAGGACGGCGGTGGCGGGCAGGTACCAGTCCGCGGCCGAGGGGTGCATCAGGAAGAGCAGCAGCGGGACGAGCGCGGCGGCGAAGAGCGCCATCCCGGCGAGGTCCAGGGTGGTGGCGAGGCTGCCGCGGGTGCGCCGCGGCGGGGCGGTGCGGGGCAGCCGTCGGGCACCGAGGTACAGCCCGGCGAGGGCGAGCGGGATGTTGACGGCGAGGGTGGTGCGCCAGCCGCCGAGGCCGATCAGCAGGCCGCCGAGCGAGGGGCCGATGACGGCGACGGTCTGGGTGGTGACGGCGAGCGCGGTCAGGACGGCGGCGGGGCTGTCCCGGCCGGTGCGGTCGGCCTCGCTGCGGACGAGGTACATGGCGGCCGGGTAGCCGGCGCAGGTGCCGAAGCCGAGCAGCACCCGGGCGGCGATCAGCACGCCGAGGTTCGGGGCGAGCATGCCGACCAGGCCGGCGACGCCGGTCAGTGCGGTGCCGGCCAGGAAGAGCCGGCGCGGGCCGTGCAGGTCGATGAGCCGGCCGACCACCGGCTGGCCGATCGCGGTGGCGAGGTAGAGCGCGGAGACCAGCCAGGCGGTGGCGGCGGGCGGGGCGCCGAAGGCGGCGCCGATCGGCACCAGGGAGACGGCGAGGATCGCCGAGTTCACCGGGTTGAGGATCGCGCCGAGCATCATCGGCGCGAGCAGCCGCCGGTCGAAGGCGTCCTCGGGCGCGCCCCCGCGCCGGGGGCGCGGGGCGGAGCGCACGGCGCGGAGGTTCATGCGTCGGACAGCCTGTCCAGCAGGGCCAGCGCCTCGACGACGGTCTGCCGCTCCTGCTCGGTGAAGTGCGCCTGCAGGGAGCGGGCGAGCCACTCCTCGCCGGCGCGCCGGCAGTCCTCCAGGAAGGCCAGGCCGGGGTCGCTCAGCGAGACCAGTTGGCGGCGGCCGTCGCCGGGGTCGGGACGGCGCAGCACCAGGCCCCGCTCGTCGAGGACGGCGAGGGTGGCGGCCATCGACTGCGGCCGGACGCGCTCGGCGGCGGCCAGGTCGCTGGCGGAGGCCGGGCCGTCCTTGCTGAGCCGGCTGAGCACGGAGGTCTGGGTGGGGGTGAGCCCGTCCGTGTCGTACGTCTCCTTGAGGCGGCGGCGCAGCCGGCTGAAGACCACGCGGAGCTCCCGCGCCGCGCGGACGGCGGAGGCGGTGACGGCGGCGGTGGCGGGCTCTTCCATGTCTCCCACCGTAGAACCTTCAGGCTGAACTGTCCAGCTATGCTGCACAGTCTGGGCTGTCCGATCCGCCCGGACGCGGGCGGGCGCTCCCGCCCCGGCGTGCGGCGGCGGCCCGGCGGTGAGCGAATCGAGGTGCGACGGCCGGCGGACGGCCGGCCGAACCACAGGGAGGCTGCGCCGTGGAGGGCTTCGACGCCGTCGCCGACCGGCTGTACACGCTGTCCCCGGCCGGCTTCACCGCGGCCCGGACGGCGGCCGCCGCCGAGGCCAGGCGGGCCGGCGACCGGGCGCTCGCCACCCGGATCGCCGCCCTGCGCCGGCCCACCCGCAGCGCCTGGGCGGTCAACCTGCTGGTGCACACCCGCCCCGAGGAGACCCGCGCCCTGCTCGACCTGGGCGGCTCGCTGCGCCGCGCGCAGGCCGAACTCGCCGGGCCCGCCCTGCGCGAGCTGTCGGCCGAGCGCCGCCGGCTGGTCGCGGCGCTCACCGCGCAGGTCAGGGACGGCGCCGCCGAGGCCGGTGAACCGCTCGGCGAAGTGCCCTTGCGGGAGGTCGAGCAGTCGCTGCGGGCCGCGCTGGCGAGCGAGGCCGCCGCGGCTGCCTTCGCGGCGGGCCGGCTGACCGGCCCGCTGGAGGAGGGCGGCACCCTGCCGACCGGCGAGCTGCCCGCCGGGTGGGGGGAGCCGACGGCGGAACCGGCCGCGGAGCCCGCCACGGAACCCCGGTCGAAAGCCGCCCGGCCGAAGGCTGAACGGCCGAAAGCTGAACGGCCGAAGACCACCGGCCCCGGCCATGGCGGCCGGAAGGCCCCGGAACCCGACCGTGCGGCGGAGCAGGAGGCCCGGCGACGCGCGGAGGCGGAACGCGCCCTCGCGGCGGCCGAGCGGGAGGAACGGGCCGCCGGACGCGAGCAGGCCCGGCTGGCCCGGGCGGCCGACCGCCTCGCCGCCGCCGAACGGAAGGCCGCCGACCGTACCGAGCAGGCCCGCGCGGCACTGCGCACCGCCGAGGCGGAGCTGTCCGCAGCGGAGGCCCACTCGCAGCAGGCCGGCCGTGCCCTGGCCGAGGTC
>NZ_JBEYFP010000241.1:0-8255 GCF_040634455.1 Kitasatospora sp. NPDC007106 | reverse complement strand
TGCGCGGGGGCATACTTCACCTCCGTTGCAGACTGGGGCAGATCACGACAGGGGCAAAAGACAAATAACGGATGATCACCATCAAAATTCCCACTCAGACCGTGTACCGCTCGACGAGGGCGCACAGGGTGTCGAAGGCGGGTTTGGGCGTGTGGTCGTCCGCCGTCAGCCCGAAGCGGTGGAAGAGCCCGGGCCCGGCGCTGTCGGCGTCGCGCAGCGAGAAGTGGGTGTACCCGCTCAGCCCGAGCGCTGCCGCGTGCTCGGCGACGGTGCGGACGACCGTCTCGACGATCTCGGCCTGCCGCTGCGGCGTCCGGCCCGGGCCGGTGGGCCAGCCGTGCTCGGTGATGTGCACCGGCAGGTGCCCGAGGCCGGCGGGTGCGAGCACGTTCTCGCGGTGGTGGCGCAGCACCGCGGCGACCGTGTCGGCGAGCTCGGCCGGCGCGACCGGGCGGAACACGTCGGGGAAGAAGTCCAGCCCCACGTAGTCGAGTTCGGCGCGGAAGTCAGGGCCGCCGAGCTCGGCCAGCCCGGTGACGAAGGACGTCGCCGGGCCGAACAGCGGGGTGGTGTTGAAACCGATCCGCAGGTGGTGGTGGCCGAGTTCGCGGGCCTGGTCCCGGGCGGCGCGCACGCCGTGCACGATCGCCTCCCGGACGGCCGGGTAGTCGCCGTCCAGGAGGGGGTTGCCGGTGACGTTCGGCTCCTCCGCCACCTGCAGGGTCTGCGTCACCGCGCCGTAGCGGCCGACGAGTTCGCGCAGGTAGGCGCAGTACCCGGGGACGTCTCCGGCGGCCGACCGGTACTGCGCGACCAGGTCCAGCCGGCGGCCGCGGACGGCGTACCGCTCGGCCCCGGCCGGGGCGGCCGTCGGATGCGGGCCGCCGGGTGCGGTGGTGTCGTCGAAGGCGGTGTAGGCGCGGACCAGGAAGGGCCGGCCGGGGCGGCCCTGCAGCCGGTCCAGCAGGGCGGTGACGCGGTCGGGGTCGTCCGGCGGGCCGACGGCGAGGTTGCCGCTGTCGTCGCCGCAGACGCCGCCGGGGTAGACGCCGAAGAGCAGACGCTCAGTCACGGCCGGCTCCGTCCTGCTCCAGGGTCGGGGTGGGTCCGGTGGGCCAGGCGAGCGTGCCGGTGCGGATCTCCTCGGCGAGCGACTCGACCCAGGCGGTCTCGGCGCGGGCGAGGGCGAGCGCGTACTCGGCCTCGATCACGAACAGCCTGGGCACGCCCGTGGCCAGGGCCTCGGCCAGGCGCCGTTCGTCCTCGGCGGTGCGTTCGCGCAGGCGGCGGGCGCGTTCCGTCAGCGCGTCGCGGGCCCGCTCGGGGCCGAGCGCGCCGAGGTGACCGACCGCGCCGAGGAAGGGCGAGAACTCCCGTTCCGGCGTGCGGATCTGATGGTCCAGCCGGCGGACGAGCTCCTCACGGCCGGACTCGGTGATGCCGTAGACCGTCCGCTCGGGGCGGTTCCCGGCGCGTTCCTGGCCGCGGGCGGCCACCCAGCCGGCCTCCTCCAGGGCGGCGACGGTGTTGTAGAGGGTGCCGCGGTTGACCGCCGCGGCGTGGTGGGCGCTGCGTTCCCGCAGCTCGGCGAGGATCCGGTGCGGATGGGCGTCGCCTTCGAGCAGCAGGCCGAGCAGGGCCGGGACGATCGGGTGGTCGAGAGCGCGTCGTGGCATGGTCGAAATCTATCAGTCGAAATAGACTGTTTGGCAACGCGGAACCGGGCCCTCCGGTCGCGGTCGTCCGGGCGGGCCGAGGGGCCGGAACCCGACCCTCCGAATGTCAGTGGCGGTCGAGATGATGTTCGACATGAAGGACGCAGCCGCCCCGGCCACCCACGCCGCCTATGCCGATGCCGTCGCCACCGCCGTGCAGGCGGCCGCGGCCTACTACGCCGACGGTTCCACGCCGTTGGGCGACGACGAGTACGACGCGCTGCTGCGCTCGATCGAGGCCTGGGAGCAGGCCCACCCCGGCGAGGCGCTGCCCGACTCGCCCACCGGCAAGGTGGCCGGCGGCGCCGCCCTCGGCGACGTCCCGCACAGCGTGCCGATGCTCAGCCTCGACAACGTCTTCTCCGCCGAGGAGCTCACCGCCTGGGCCGCCGGGCTGGAGCGCCGCCTCGGCCGCCCGGTGGACGGCTGGTGCGTCGAGCCCAAGCTGGACGGCCTCGCCGTCGCGGCCCGCTACCGCGAGGGCCGGCTCGTCCGCCTGATCACCCGCGGCGACGGCCTCGCCGGCGAGGACATCGGCCACGCCGCCGACGCCGTCCTCGGCCTGCCGCAGACCCTCGCCGAGCCGATCGACGTCGAGCTGCGCGGCGAAGTCCTGCTCACCCAGAGCCAGTTCGAGCACGCCAACGAGGTGCGCACCGCGCACGGCGCCACCCCCTTCGCCAACCCCCGCAACGGCGCCGCCGGCACCCTGCGCGCCAAGGACCGCCCCTACCGCATCGAGCTGACCTTCTTCGCCTACGGCGCCATCGGGCTCGGCGGCCTCGGCCACAGCGCCCTGCTCGACCGGCTCGCCGTGCTCGGCGCCAACACCGCCGCGAGCACCGCCGCCCGCCCCGGCCGCTGCGAGGGCGTCGAGGAGGTGCAGCAGCGGATCGAGGAGATCGCCGCACTCCGCGCCGACCTGCCCTTCGGCATCGACGGCATCGTGGTGAAGGCCGACGCCGAGGCCGACCAGGAGCAGGCCGGCGCCGGCTCGCGCGCCCCGCGCTGGGCCGTCGCCTACAAGCTGCCCGCGGTGCACAAGGTCACCCGGCTGCTCGGCGTCGAGTGGAACGTCGGACGCACCGGCGTGATCGCCCCGCGCGCCGTCCTGGAGCCGGTCGAGGTCGACGGCGTCACCATCACCTACGCCACCCTGCACAACCCGGCCGACATCACCCGCCGCGGCCTGCTGATCGGCGACCAGGTCTTCGTCCACCGGGCCGGCGACGTCATCCCGCGGGTCGAGGCGCCGCTGGTCGACCAGCGCACCGGCGACGAGCAGCCGATCGCCTTCCCCGCCGTCTGCCCGCGCTGCGGCGACGCCATCGACACCTCCCAGCAGCGCTGGCGGTGCGTGCGGGGCCGCGGCTGCCAGGCCGTCGCCTCGATCCGCTACGCCGTCGGCCGCGACCAGCTCGACGTCGAGGGGCTCGGCGGCACCCGCGCCGTCCAGCTCGTCGAGGCGGGCCTGGTCGCCGACCTCGCCGACCTCTTCGCGCTCACCCGCGAGCAGCTGCTCACCCTCGACCGGATGGGCGACACCAGCGCCGACAACCTGATCGCGGCGATCGCCGAGGCCAGGACGCGGCCGCTGAACCGGGTGTTCTGCGCGCTCGGCGTGCTCGGCACCGGCCGCTCGATGTCCCGCCGGATCGCCGCCCACTTCGGCAGCATGGCGGCCGTCCGCGCCGCGGACGCCGAGGCGCTCGCCGAGGTCGACGGCATCGGCCCGGACAAGGCCGCCGTGATCGTCGCCGAACTCGTCGAACTCGCACCGGTGCTGGACAAGCTGGCGGCGCACGGCGTCGGCACGGCCGTCACCCCGACCGCCGCGGCCACGGCCGCCGCCGAGGACGGCCCGGTCGGCCCGCTGGCCGGCGAGGCCGTGGTGGTGACCGGCAGCATGACCGGCCCGCTGGCCGACCTCAGCCGCAACCAGATGAACGAGCTGATCGAGCGCGCCGGCGGCAAGGCGTCCTCGTCCGTCTCCAAGCGGACGACCCTGCTGGTGGCCGGCGAGAAGGCCGGCTCCAAGCGCGCCAAGGCCGAGGAGCTCGGGATCCGGGTCATCTCCCCGGAGGACCTGGCCGAGCTGGTGGCCGAACTGCTGGTGGCGTAGGTCCGGTTCACCCCCTGCGGAGCCGCACTCCGCGGTTCGCCCCGGCGGTGCCGATGTCCGGTGCCGCCGGGGCGAGTGAGTACGGGGTGGCGGAGGTCCGACGGGCGTGGTGCGTGCCCGTTTCGGCCGTGCCGGCGGTCGGCGTCCGCCGTGGTGGACGGCCGGCCCGGCGGGGAGCTTGCCGTGCTCCCGGTCCACCGGCGGAGCCGGTCCGTCGGGGGCGGCCGGACCGGCAGCCGGTGGGTCCCTTCGGCGGCCTGCTGCCGGTCCGGCGGCCCGACGGCTCGGTGGACCGCCGGCCGGTGGCGGACGGGGCAGGTGTCGGCAAGGCGGTCCGGATCGGCGGCGAGTACCGCGACCACGCCAAGGGGGCCGGCGCCGCCGGGACTTCGCCACCTACCGGGTTCGGCGCGGGCGGCACACCGGCCTGCAGCGGCTCGGCCTCGGCCGGGCCGGCACCGTCTCGCCGCAGGCCGTCAGCCGACGCTCGGGGACGCGGGTTCCCACGGTCGGACCCATGGGTCGGGCCACGCCTCGGCTGCGGCGAGCAGCGGGTCGAAGGTCGCGCCGTCAATGCTCTCGCGGATGACGTCGGCGTGACCGCCGTGCCGTGCCGTCTCCTCGATCAAGTGCAGCAGGACCCAGCGGATCGACCATTCCTCGACCTCGGCGGGAATCCACGGAGCCCCCTGCGGCACCGGAACGGCCTGCCCGAGGTCCGGAATCCCGGTGATCACCGCGTCGGTCCGATCGGCCGCCTCGGCATACGCGGCCAGGACTGCGGTCAGGGTCTCGTCCGGGGCGAGCCGGAATTCGTCCGCGTCCGACTCGTTCGTCTTTCGCTGCGTCCCGCGCTGCCGCTGAAGTATGAGGTCGGTCCAGAACTCCTCGCACCGTGCGGCGTGCTTGATGAGACCGCCGATGCTCAGTTCACTGCCGGTGGGTGCCATGCGGGCCTGCTCCTCGGTCAGACCGTGAGCGGTGACCCGCAGCGCGCGCCGCTGGTGGGCCAGGTAGGCGGTCAGCGCTGTGCGCTCGTCGGCGACGGGCGGGACGACTCTCGGCATGGCGGGGTCCTCTCACTCTGCAAATTTTTGCAGAAAGTTTCAGTGGGACTCTACTGCCGCCTCCCGGCGCACGTACAGCGTGCCGATCAACCCGGTTTCGACCGTCGGCACCGGTCCCGCCGGCCGCGGCGCCGGCGGGCGATGCTGCCGGGCCGAAGCCTTGCGGAAGCGCTCGGCGGCAGATCGCGGGGCGGGAAGTCCCGGCGGCGGCCGGTGCGGTTCCGTTGGTGGATCGCGGTCACGATTGCCCGCATTGCACATCCGCCCCGGTGGCGGCCGGCCGGCGGATGCCCGGCCCGCCGGGCGCTGATTGCGGGCCGGACCTGTGCCCACTGCTTGTGCGCCCGCCGGTTCGGCAATCCGCTGAATGTCTGTTAACCGGTTAGCGGTGTTTTGTCGGTGATGGCCGGAAATCGTTGACCGAACATTCCTTCGCGATAGTATGTTAATTGCCGATACACGCGTGGCACCTGTCGCGGGCGCTTGTCTCCGTCACCACGGATCACACGGGAAACGGTGCCGACCACGAGTTGCGAGGTAGTGATGCCAGGGCCAGCCGTCGCACCCCGGAGCAGCAACCCCGCCGGTGCGCCCCCGAAGTCCGTTCGAGTCATGATCGTCGACGAGTCCTCCGTCATCCGGGACGGGCTGTGCACCCTGCTCGCCCCCGCTGCCGACATCGACGTGGTCGCCGCCACCGACAGCGGTGCCCGCGCCGTTCACCTGGCCGCCGTGCACGGCCCGCACGTCCTGGTCACCGGCCTGCACCTGCGCGGCATGTCCTGCCTGGACCTGCTGCGCCGGCTGGACGCCGAACGGCTGCCCGTCCGGCCGCGCCTGGTGGTCTTCGCCCAGCACGACAACGAGGACATGGTGAAGGACGTGCTGCAGGCGCCCACCCACGGCCTGCTGGTCAAGGACACCAGCCGCGAGGAGCTGGCCGGTGCCGTCCGGGCCGCCGCCCGCGGCGAGGCCGTCTTCTCGCCCAGCGTCTCCCACCGCCTGGTGGAGTGGTACCGGACGGCCGGCAGCCGCCGGGTCCGGCCGGCCACCCGCTCCGCACTGCAGTCGCTGACCATCCGCGAGCGGGAGGTGCTCGGCCTGATCGCCGAGGGCCTCTCCCCGCTGGAGATGGCCGACCGGCTCTGCATCGGCGAGGCGACCGTGCGCACCCACGTCTACCGGCTGCGCACCAAACTGGAGTTGAAGGACCGCGCGCAGCTGGTGGCGTTCGCCTACCGGGCCGGGGTGGCCGCCGAGGAGGGGTTCGCGGCATGAGCCTGCGGCTCCACCGGGTGGCCGTGGACGCCCTCGACCCGGCCGCACCGGCCCGCTTCCGGGCGGCCGCACCGGGCCACCGCATCCTGCTGGAGAGCGCCGACGAGGTGGTGGCCGGCGCGGACGAACACGCCTGCCCCGGGCTGGTGTTCGTGCCCGTTCCGGAGCGGCGGACGGGGAAGAACCGGCGGCACCTCGACCGCGTCCCGGACGACCGCGAGGCCGAGGCGGCCCGGCTGCCGGCCCTCGGCGCCACCCCGGCCGGCGTCGGCCGACCCGCCGACGCCGGCCGGTCGGTGCTCGCCGACCCGGGGGCAACGGGTTCTGCGTGCTCGGTCCGAAGCGCCCCCTGATCGGCTGACCGGCCGTCAGGCCGCGCCGCCCGCCGGGACGGGCGTCGCGTCCGCGACCACGGTCTGCGGGGAGTCGTCCACGGCCCGCAGCTCGCGGGCCGAGCGGATCAGGTACAGCACCACCGGGGAGACCAGCATCCAGCCGCCGGCCACCAGCAGCACCCCCGGCACGGAGGTCGCCGCGGCGACCGGGCCCACCAGCGCCTGGCCGACCGGCAGCAGGGCGATGCTGCCCAGCCACTCGTAGGACGCCACCCGGGACATCACCGGCAGCGGGATGTGCTGCTGCAGCGCGGTGTAGAAGTACACGTTGAACATGGCGACGCCGACCCCGCCGACCAGTGCCGCGGCGGCCACCACGGCCGTCCGGGCGGGCACCGCGAGCGCCACCAGCTGCAGGCCGTACAGGCCGAGCGGGACGAAGGTGGCACGCAGCAGGTACCGCGGCCGGTAGCGGAGGGCGATCACCCCGCCGACCACCGCGCCGAGCCCGGAGCATGCGGCGATCGCCGCCCAGGCGGAGGCCCCGCCCAGGTCGGACTTGGCCACCGCCGGGCCCAGCACCAGCACCGAGGGCAGCGCCAGCAGGTGGAAGGTCGCCGCCCACAACACCATCGACCAGAGCCAGGTGCGGGAGCGGAACTCCTGCCAGCCCTCGGCGAGTCCGCGCAGCACCGAGGCCGACGCCTCGGCCGCGTTCGCCGCCGTCCGTGCCGCCGTCCGTGCCGCCGGACGGGCGAGCGAGAGGGCGACGGCGCTGGCGGCGAAGGTGAGCGCGTCGGCGAGCAGCGCCGCCCCGGGGCTGAAGACCGCGATCAGCACGCCGGCGACGGCCGGGCCGACCGTGTAGGCGAGGTTGTCGCTCAGCCCGACCAGCCCGTTGGCCTGCTGCAACCGGTCGGGTTCGACCCACTCGGCGACGAGTCCGGTGGACGCCGGGCGGAAGAACGCCGCCGCGGTGCCCCAGACCAGTTGGAGCAGCACCAGGGAGAGCAGGGTGGCGTGCCCCGTCCAGAGCAGCACGCCCTGGGCGGCCTGCGAGCCGAACCGCACCAGGTCGCAGGCGACCATCAGCCGGCGCCGTTCGATCCGGTCCGCGACCACGCCTCCGACCAGCACCAGCAGCACGCCCGGCGCGATGCCGGCGGCGAGCACCAGGCCCAGCGCGCCGGCGCCGCGGCCGAGGTCCAGCACGGCGAAGGCGAGCGCGACCGGCACGATCGCGTCGCCGAGGACGGAGAGGCTCTGCCCCGTGTAGTACAGCGCGAAGTTGCGGTTGTGCAGCACCTCGGGGATCCGTGCCGGTCGCCTGCCCATCCTGCTGCCCTCTCGTCCTGGTCGGTGGCGTTCTGGTCGTGGCGTTCTGGTCGATCGTGGCGGTGCTGGAGTTCGGTGGCGGTCAGGTGCCGGGTGCCCGGTCGGTGTCCGCGGACAGCACCGCGTCCAACTGGTCCTCGTCGAGGCCGCCGAGCACCGCCTCGACGACCCGGACGGCCAGCGCCTCGACGGTCGGTGCGTCGAACAGGTCCCGCAGCGGGAGGTCGACGCCGAAGTCGCGGCGGATCCGGGCGGCCAGCCGGGTGGCCAGCAGCGAGTGGCCGCCGAGCTCGAAGAAGTCGTCGCGGATGCCGACCCGGTCACGGCCGAGCAGTTCGCCGTAGAGCCCGGCGAGGGTCTGCTCGACCTCGTCGCGCGGCGCCTCGTAGCCGGCGGTGCGGAC
>NZ_JBEYFP010000240.1:0-8283 GCF_040634455.1 Kitasatospora sp. NPDC007106 | reverse complement strand
CTTCCGGCCCGGCCCCGGGCCGTCGGCACCACGGTCCCATCTGCCGCACCCCCTGCGCCTCGTCCTCCGGAGGGTCATCGACCGTGCGCCCCGAGGACCGGGCCGCTCGGTCGAACAGCGGGGGTGACGGTGAATCACATCGGCATCAAGGAGCTTGACTTGCCTCTTTCGTCCATGCTCGGCGCAGTTTCTTCAGGGGGCGGGCGAAGTCGAGCCGTCGGCGGCCGCGTGGACGGGCGAGTGGCCGAGCAGGTGAACTGTCGTCAGACGGTCAAACCGCCAGCGGGAATTCGCACCAGACGTTCTTTCCGCTGCCGAGCGGCTCCACGCCCCAGCTCCCGCTGAGGGCGTCCACCAGCAGCAGGCCGCGGCCGGAGGTGGCGGTCTCGCCGGGAGTCCGGCGGCGCGGCAGGACGCTGGAGCGGTCCTGGACCTCCAGGCGGATGCAGGGGGCGGTCCCGGCCCGTAGTTCGATGGTGAGCAGTGCGCCCCCGTCGGTGTGGACCAGGGCGTTGGTGATCAGTTCGTCCGCAGTGAGTTCGACGTCGGACGCGAAGTCGGTCGCACCCCACGCGGCCAGGGCCTGGCGGAGCATGGCCCGGGTCTCCGCCAGCCCTTCCGGATCTGCCTGGTGGACGTGCTGGGTCATCTGCCGGGTGGCGCGGGCGCCGGGTCCGGCTGCGCGGTGCAGCAGCAGGAGCGCCACGTCGTCGCTGCTGCCGAGGCGGCTCGGGTCGCCGCCGCAGAGGTGGTCGGCGAGCGCCTCGGTGCCGAGCGGGCCGGCGCGCATGGCGGCGGCGAGCGCTTCGATGCCGTCGGCGATGTCCCGACCGGGGTGTTCGACCATGCCGTCGGTGCACAGGAGCATGGTGTCCGCGGGGTTGAGGTCGAGACGGGTCTCGGGGTAGCCGTCCTGGCCGAAGACCGTGGCCAGGCCGAGCGGCAGGCCACCGCGGACGCCGGCCCAGCCGGTACGGCCGGTGCTGTGCCGCACGAGTGGTTCGAGGTGGCCGGCCCGCACCATGCGCAGGGTTCCGGTCTCCAGGTCGGCGTCGACGTAGATGCACGTCGCGGACCGCTCGGTGTCGAGATCGGCGAGGAACCTGGACGCGCGGGCCATGACCGTGGCGGGAGTGTGCCCCTCGGTGGCGTAGGCCCGCAGAGCGATCCTCAACTGGCCCATGATGGCGGCCGCGTGGCTGTCATGCCCCTCCACGTCGCCGACCACGAGACCCACCCGCCGACCCGGCAGAGGGATGACGTCGTACCAGTCCCCGCCCACCTCGCGTCCGCTGCGGCCGGCGCGGTAGCGGACGGCCACCTCACCGCCGTTGATCTCGGGGATGCGGCGCGGCAGCATGGTGGTCTGGAGCGTGGTCGCGAATTCGCGTTCCTGGTCGAAGAGCATGGCGCGTTGCAGGGACTGCGCGACGGCGCTGCTGAGCGCGATGCAGATGTTGCGGTCCTCGGTGCTGAAGTGGTGCCTGCCCCGGTAGAACAGGCCCAGTGCGCCGATGGTGCGGGCCTGGGCGGCAAGGGGCAGGAAGGCCGCCGCCTCGATCCCCATCTCCTCGGCGTAGGGCAGCAGGCGGGGGTAGCGGGTGGTGAGCTCCTCGCGGGTGCCGACGAACCGCGCGCGCCGGGTGAGCACGGCCTCGGACAGCGGCAGCCCGTCCTCCAAGTGGGTCAGCGACAGGTCGTCCCGGGCCCTGAGCTCCGCGGACGGTTGCTCGGTCACGGCGACGAGGCGCATGACGTCCCCGTCCACCAGCCCGAGGGCCAGCCCGTCCGCCCCGAAGCGTCGCAGCCCTTCGCTGTCGGTCAGCACGTTGGTCACGTCGCGGACGGTGATGGCGCGGGCGAGGGCCTCGGTGGTGGCGCGCACGGAGTCGGTCTGGCGGCGCCGGTCAGCGGCGAGCGTACGCATCCCCTCGGCGTGGGCCAACTCCTCCTCGGCGTTGCGGACGATGCCGACGATGCGGTAGGGGTGCGCCTGCGGGTCGCGCAGGATGCGCCCCTGCGTGTGGGCCCAGCGCAGGGTTCCGTCGCGGCAGACCAGGCGGAAATAGGACGCGAAGGTCAGGTGCCCCTCCCGCAGCGCGAGGGACACGGCGTTGTCGAGCCGCTCGCTGTCCGTCGGCAGCACCCTGGCGGAGAGTGACGCGGGCACTCCGTCGAACTCGTCGGCCCGTAGGTCGAACACTTCCAGGCCGACGTCGTCGAGGTGGTAGGTGCCCTTGTCGAGGTCCCAGTCGAAGCTGCCCATGCCGTTGAGCGCCAGCCGGTCGTTGGCCGCAGTCGGCTCGGTGTCACCGGGGGAGCCCGACGACGGCGAAGGAGCGCGGGCGGACACGGGGAGGGTGATCTCGGGGTCGTGGCCGTCCGGAGACCTGGACGTGTTCGCCATGGCAGGGCTCCCGTCCGATCGATGGCCCGCTGCCGGATCATCCGCGACGGGCTTGCCATCGCCGTGCGGTCACGGAGAGCGGCGTACAGGTGCGGCAACGAGGCGCATGAGTGCTCCGCCGCCGGCGCCGGTCCGTTCCTGGAACGCTTGGTCAGTCTATCCAGGGGGCGACGGCTCGGCATCGACGTGTGGGCCGTGGTTCAGGCCTCGTGCCGGTCCTCCAGGCGAAAGCCGGGCGGAGACGGCAACCGGCACGGGGCGGGCGGAGCAACGAGCACGGCATGCCGGTGATCGCTGAAACCTGGAGAACCCGTGGCTCGACGGGTGCCTGGCTCGCCCTGCGGCAACGGTCGGCGGGAGCGCCACTCTCCCCGGCACCACGGCGCAGGCCTCTCCGGGAGGCCGCGTGGTTGCTCGTCCGGTGCTGCTCGAGGGCGTCGGCCGGCTCTCGGGCGTCCGGTGTCGCCGTGACCACGTGCGTCGTCTCCTGGTCACGGCCGTGACAGGACGAGGGCCAAGGCGGTGAGCACCCCGGAGAGGGCTCCGGCGACGATCCGGCACAGCGGGCGGGCCAGTCCGCACCAGGCCCGCGCAGCGCCACCCGTCACCCGGTACCAGCTGGTGCCGAACGGCAGGGCGAGGAAGAACCACGACGGCGGTGCCAGCTCCCCGGGCCGTTGCGAGCCCTCGCGCGCCCATCGGCGGCACCGCTCCACGCCCCGGCCGGTCCAATCGGCGCACCGGTCGGCGCGCTCGGCCCACCGGTCGGAGGCGGTCAGGAGCCCGGCCCGCCAGTCGTCGCGTCGCCGGAGGACCGCGGCGCCGGCCCGGCCCCGGTGGGGCACCGTGCCGCTCACCGTCCCTCCAGCCGCGTCGCCAGCCGCTCCGGGAGGAGGTCCCGGTTCGCCCGGGTCAGCCGGATCAGCTCGACGTCGGGACGGTGCTTGAGGACGTCGGTGAAGGGGCCGTGCTGTGCGTGCACGGTGGCGACCACGTCCACATCGGCCGCGAACACGGCCCGGACGGCGTCCCGGAACGGGGAGTACGCCAGTTCCATCCGCCCGAGTTCGTCGATGAGCACGAGCGTGCCGGGCTCCAGCGGCCTCGCGAGCGAGGGCACCGCGAGCCGTTCCATCACTCCGGTGTCGACGCCGTACCGTCCGACCTGCAAAGGCCCCGGCAAGCCGATCCGGGCGAGCACACCTCTGTGGCCCGTCAGCGTCTCCAACGCGAAACCGACCCGGGCGCCGCCCTCGCGGATCTCCTCCGTGGTGAAGCCGACGGCCTCCCGGGTGCGCAGCAGCGCCGCCAGCCGGCGGATCGCGGTCGTCTTCCCGCTGCCGGGGCGCCCCTCCAGCAGAATCCTCGTGGGCATCACGTGCTCGGATCGGTCGTCGGCGCTCAGGCCCTCCTACCAGCCTCCCACCCGGATGACGGGCAGGGTCCCCCGAGGGCGGGGCGTGGATCCGCTCGCGGGGGTGCGGGAGGGGGGCGGGAGAGGGGAAGGCCCCGGGAGGTCCTCCCGTCACGCCTCCTTCCCCCGTGCGGCACGGAGCGCCAGCATGCCGTTCGGCCCGGAACCCACGCGTACGCCGAAGCCGCGGCTGATCCGGTCCAGCGTGTCGCGCAGGTGCTGCGAGTCCTCGGAGGAGGCGCGCTCCAGCCGCATCCGGCGAGCCCGTGCGGGTGCCATCTGTACACCGACCAGCTCCCCGCTGTCGGGCTCCACCGCGACGAAGTACAGCAGCCGCAGGTCGTCCCGGTACTGTTCGTGGCCGGCGATGCCCTCGTAGTCGTCGATGAAGTCGCCGCACCCGTAGAGGATCAGCCGTCCGCGGTAGAGCTCGACGGGACGGGGATGGTGCGAGGAGTGCCCGTGCACCACGTCGACACCACCGTCGATCAGCGTGTGCGCGAAGCGCACCTGTTCCCGGGAGACCTGGTAGCCCCAGTTGGAACCCCAATGGACCGAGGCGACCACGGTGTCGCCCGGCCGCCTGACCCGCTGCACCCGGTCGACGACCTCGGCCGCGTCGGCGCTCGACGCCTCGGAGACGACGTGGACGCCGGCCCGCTGCTCGGACGCGGCCCAGCTCGACGGAATCCCGCTGGACGCGGTTCCGAAGGCGAAGACCAGCACTCGGCGGCCGCCGTCGGTTCCGACGATCGCGGGCCGTCGGGCCTCGTCCGCGTCCCGCCCCGCTCCCACCGTCCGCAACCGCGCGCCTGCCAGAGCGGCCAGCGTCTCCCGGAGCCCGGGGACACCGAAGTCCAGCACGTGGTTGTTGGCCAGTACGCAGACGTCGGGCCGGGCCGCGGCCAGACAGGGAATGTTCGCCGGATCCATCCGGTAGTGCACGTCCTTGCCCGGCGCGAAGTCGTCGCTCCGGGTGACGCTCGTCTCCAGGTTCAGCACCCGGACGTCGGGCGCGGCCCGGTCGAGCAGCGCCAGGGCCTCGCCCCAGGGCCACGAGAAGTCGACCGGGCGGGGGATCGGGCCGTTCACGGCCTCCGCCGACCCGACATAGTCCCGCGCATCCCGCACGTACGGCTCCCGCAGCCGCGGAGCACCCGGGTGCGGCAGGATCTGGTCGACACCGCGCCCGAGCATCACGTCCCCGCAGAGGAACAGCGTCACGACGTCGGCGTCCACGCTTCAACGCTAAGCCCTCTCTTTCCGAAGGAGAGGCCTAGCTTGACTCTGTCGGGGATCTTGGTTGCCTTGGTTAGCTTACGGCTCGCCAGGAACGGAGGCGCGGGGTGCCTTGTCGATCGAGGTAGCTCTGGAAGGCGGTCGGCGGCCGTGGGGGTGCTGGTTCTTCCGAAGACTGTCGGCTGAGGCGTTCGATGTTGACGGCGACGGCGGTGAGGACGTGTTGTAGATGGGCCTTGGCCTGCCCGCGGTAGCGACAGTGGCGCATGCCGTGGCCGTGCGCGAACTCGTTGATGGTGCCCTCGATGCCGGACCGGACTGCGTAGCGCTTGTGCCAGGCCGGGTCCTGCTGCTCGGCGCGGTTGCGTAACTGCAGTTCGAAGAGCTCGCGGGGGAAAGCCCACGTTGCGTCCGGCGTCGCGGGCGGTGGTGCACTTGGTCCGGGCCGGGCAGGGCTTGCACCGGCTCCTGGTGAAGCAGGCCATGATCAGTGGGGCGGCGGTGGGCGAGGAGGTCGGGTAGGGGCCGTGCCAGCCGGCGCTGACCTGGCCCTGTGGGGGGCAGGTGACCTGCTGTCGGTCGAAGTCGATGCGGAAATTGTCGCGGGCGAAGCCCTCGCCCCGGCGGTGCTGGTGGGTGGGGTTGCCCGGCAGTGGTCCGACGACGGTGATCCGGTGTTCGCGCATTGCCTGCTCCAGATGGGGCAGGGAGGTGTAGCCGCCGTCGACCAGGTGCTCGTCCGGCCGTAGACTCCGGCGTTCCAGTCGGGTGTGGATGCCGGGCAGGACTTCGATCTTCCAGGGCTGTGCGCACGGCCTCGGTGACCAGTTCGAGGCGGGTCAGGTCGCGCACCGCGGCCAGGAGGTGGGTGGAGTCGGTGCGCTGGGTGGTGCGCGCGGACCAGGCCGGCCTCCTTCAGCAGGGCCAGCGCCAGGTCGAGGAGGCGGTCCGCCCTGTCCTCCTTCGGTAGGCGGTCGCGGAAGTCGGTGAGCACGCTGTGGTGGAAGCCGGGGTCGTCCAGCTCCAGGTCGCGCGCGTATTTGAAGTCGATATGGCAGTGCACCGCCTCGGCGGCATCGCGGTCGGGCAGGCCCAGCAAGAACTGCAGCACACTCACCGCGGCCAGCTGGGCCGGCGAGAGCCCGGGCCGTCCGTCGCGCGGATACCAGTCGGCGAAGTCCTCGTCCCGCCACAGGCCGTCGAGGCGATCACGCACCCACATCGCCGTCGTCCCCCCGGGTTACTGGCCCGCGCCATCCGCGCCGTCAACACTGGAACCTCGACACCCGAACGGGGACGCACCGGCAACTCGCACTCCTCGGCAATCTCACGGGCGATACATCCGCGAGATTGCCGCACCACCATGATCACCGGCAGCCCTATGCCAAGATCCCCGACAGAGTCAAGCTCAGTGCCTGAACGAGAACCGGTGACGGCGGGTGGGCGGGCCAGCCGTTTGTGGGATTGGGCTGTTCGCCGGACGACACAGCAGGGCTCCTGGTAGATGCGGTGGTTGTCTACGCCGTCCGCGCTGGCAGGAGCCCCGTATGTCGTTCTACCCAGCCCAGGCTGTCGTTGCCAACTTCGACTCTGCGCCGGAGTGTTGTTGTCCCGCCTGCCGTTTCGGTCACGGGGCCGACCGCCCGGCACGGCTGCGGCGGTATCCGTCCGACATGAGCGACGCGGAGTGGCTGGTCACTGAGCCGCTGCTGCCGCTGCCGGCCTGGCGGTGGGGCAAGGGCGGTCGCCCGGAGGAGCATGCGGGCGGGTGGTCGTGGACGCGATCCGCTACGTCGTCGACAACGGATGCAAAGTGGCGGGCCCTGCCGGCGGACTTCCCGCCCCACCCGACCGTGCACTCCTTCTTCGTCCGGTGGGACGGTCCCAGGCGGTGGACGACCTGCACGATGCGCTCCGGGACCGGCTGCGCGAGCGGGACGGCCGCGACCTGGAGCCGAGCGCGGCGATCGTCGACTCCCAGTCGCTGCGGGCCGCCGAGACCGTCGGCGCCGCCGGCCGCGGTTGGGACGCGGGCAAGAAGGTGAACGGAACCAAGCGGCATGTCGCCGTGGACACCCTCGGCCTGCTCCTGCTCGTGCTGGTCACCGCCGCGAGCGTCCAGGACCGCGACGGCGCCCGGCACCAGCTGGCCCGCCAACAGCGCTGTCGGATCGGCGAACAGCCGCCGACGCAGGAATCCACGCAGTCGGCGAACGTGCCTTCGTCGGCAAGAGGTTCGTCAGGTTCTGCGACGCGTGCGGCACGAGGACCGATCTCATCAGCTGCCTTGCCGCTGCTCCCACCCGCGGCCCGAAGGGGTGACCCGCTCGTCCGATCCGGACGTTCTTGCGACGTGAACTCGACTTCGGTGGAGCTTGGTTGAAGAGCGGTGAAAGGGAGTGGGCAGGCTGGCGGGCTTCAGGTAAGAGGCTGTCCGGAAGGAATTCGCAATTCCGCCGCCTGGTCATATTCGGTGAGCGGATGGCCGGTTTGGAACGTCTTCCGATGGGTCGGCATGTCCGGTGATGCACGGCCAAGTTCGTGGTGATACCGATAGATTCGCTCGGCCGATCTGTGATGGGCGTCGCCCGCGCTCGGCTCCCTGGTCCCGACGTGGTCCGGGGTTAGCGGCGAGGTGGTGCGCCTGTCCGCCGAGTGTTTCCGGGCCCTCTGGGCCGCAAATCGCAACACAGAGGAAGGCTGCTGCATGAATCGCCGATCACTTCGAAGTTCCCGGATCAAGACCATGGCTGCACTCTCCATGGGCACGCTCTCCGCAATCGTCAACATCGCCTCGGCAACGGACGCGGTGGCCGGGACGATCGAGAAGTCCGCCACCCGTCCCATCCATGCCGCACCGGTCCCGGGACCGCACGGTGCTTTGAGTGCTGACTTCGCCTTCACGGGCAGGCAGCTGCCTACGGGCAGCGACAGATCCATGGACGACGTGTGGGACGCCATGGATTCCCGCTGGTGGCCGATGCACGGTGCCCAGGGTCCGCAGGGCCCCCAGGGGGATGTCGGCCCGCAGGGTCCACAGGGTGATGTCGGCGCCCAGGGTGCGCAGGGCGACCTGGGCGCTCAGGGTCCGCAGGGTGATGTGGGTGCTCAGGGTGCGCTCGGTGCTCACGTCACCTGGCTGATCGTGGACGACGGGGGCTACGGCATCCTCCGCGAGTACATGACGGACACCTTCGGCGAGGCCACCGCGACCGAACTCGCC